>JAKLEG010000220.1 GCA_022703175.1 Myxococcota bacterium
CTCTTGCGGTTCAGGGGTTTCCAGTTCGGCCCAGCCAGTTGCCAGAAGCTCTGCGATGGCCAAGCTCACCAGTCGATCCCGGGTGCGGGCGTTCAAACGGGCACGCGGGAGGCTAACTTCGATGTTCGCAGGGGTGTCGGGGGAGGTCAGGCTGAGAGTCAACGCCGTGGTGTTGCAGCTGAGGTGAACCACCAGTGCGTCGGCGCTTGGTGTCGTCTGTAACTCACCGCCCAGCTCAATGCCCACCAAATAGCGCACCCGCGCCAGATCAAGGGCATCGCAAGGCTCGGAGACGAGCGCCACGGGGGTACGGGCTGGAATGGGCGGCCGTGCCCATCCTAACGTGGGGGTGCCCCATGCGAGCGTAGCGCAGGCTAATCCAAGCCGCCAAAGGCGCGCACGGCAGCCTTGCGGCGGCTGTCCGGATAACGCTCGATGAATTCTACGGCCCGCTCGTGAGCACGGCCCAGATCTGACGCTTTCGACCACGCTTCCACCTCACGCGCCAGTGCATCCTGCGCCAGCGGACTCGTCGGAGCAAGTCGCCGAGCCTGGGCGAAGCTCGTTGCCGCTTGACGCGGTTCGCCAAGCTCTTCAAGCCAAATTCGGCCCAGCGTGAAAGCAGCAAGCGGGGCCAACGGATCTGTGCTGTGCCGTTCCACCACGCGGCGTAGGTAGCCTACGGCCTCACGGGGATGTCCGCTCAGACGGGCGGCGTCGGCGGCGTCCATAAGGATCACGGCTTTGTCTTTGACGGCTTCGGGCCCCGCGCGGGTAAGGGCCCGATACGCCTCATGGTAGCTGCCGTCTTTTAGCAAGGCACGCCATGGCCGCCCTTTGGGCGCGGCGGGGAGGGGGTTTGTGATGTCATCCTCAGGGTCGGTGGCGATCGGGAACTCCTCAGTCTCGCCAGCCGCCACGAGCGTCTCTCGGCCAAGTTGCCGCACGCGCACTTGCCCCTCGGTGACTGCGACCGTGGTGCCGCCCTGGTGTTGAGTCACCTCGAACAACGTGCCAACCACCCAGACTTCGACATCTTGGCTCTGCACCACAAAGCGACGGTTCTGACGGCTGGGCACCGCAAAGCGAGCGCTGCCGCGACCCAACCGAACGCGGACCGAATCAACCTGGTTTTGTATCGGAATCAACTTGGTCGTTGGGTCGGCAAAGGTGACGAGGCTACCATCGGCCAGGGTTAGCGAGGACGCTGATACCGCGGGCGAGGTGACACTCGCGGAGTGCGTCGGATTGCTTGGCGAGCGGTTGGGCAGGGTCAACCAAGAGCCCAAGCCGATGCAAGCGAGCGTCGCGACGCTTCCAAGAGTCGTACGCACCACCCGGCGACGCCGGCGTTTGCGAGTGATCCCCTGGCGGTTTTGGCTTTCGCGTTCGGCGTCCCAACGGACGTTGAGATCCTGACGAACAGCATCGATCATGCGCGGCAGGTCATTCATCACCCACCTCCTGCGAGATCGCGGCGTGCGCACGGGCAATGCGCCGCTTGGCAGTAGCTAACGAACAGCAACACAAGGTGGCCACGGATTCCAGCGGCTCCCCTTCAAGGTGACGCAGGCTCCAGGCTAAACGTTCGGCGGCTGGCAGCATGTCCAGCACGCGATACAATCGGGACAGCAGCTGGCGACGCTCCGGCGGTAGGTCGTCGCTCGGCACCAGGTCGGTACTAACCGACTCGCGTTCAAAACCCAGCATCGCCAGGACTCGGCGGCGGCGCAGACGGCGATAGACCGCACGCACCGTCACGGTGGCCAACCAACCACGCACCGCGGCTGGATTCTTGAGGTTGATGAGGCCTCGGTGGGCGCTCAGGAAGACATCTTGAACCAGATCATCCACTTCGTGGTCGCGGCCTAACATTCGCAATGCGATGGCCGCCACATAGGGCGCGAAACGTTTGTAGAGGGCGTCAAAGTCCCCCGGCAGCGGGGTGATGTCCGCGTCGTGAACCAACGCCAGGTGTGGATGCGGACTTGACATTCCTGCGCCTCAACCACCGTAGTGCCCTTGAGCCGGATTTTCGGCTCATGCACACTATGGCACGTTAGGAGCTGAACGGAAGGCACGTCGGATGACGTTGGTGCGTGTGAGGAAAAGTGGGTGTTTGACCCTGTTGTTACTCGCCTGCACCGCGTGTGTGGGGCGCAGTGTGCAGTTGTTTGAGACGCTCCCACAAGACGGCGACCGCCGTGGAGATGCTGGGGCCGTGACGGGTGACGGGGTGGCGACGCCCCCGTGGGGGTCATATCTACAGGGGGTGACTCTTCCTGCCTGTGCCACGGGCGCAAGCCTCGTCGTGACCACCGCGGCTGAGGAACAGGACGGCGGCACAAGCGCCGCTGATCCGACCCAGGCAGGACCAACGTTGTCATTGTGGGAGGCATTGACGATTGCATACAACCGGCCAGGCTACGATGTGATCACCTTCGATTCTTCGGTCTTCCCTCCATCCCAACGGACCGTCATCTCTGTGTCGGGTGCCCTCCCATTCGCCCTCCAGACGGAGGCCTATTGCCTGTCAGGCGCCGGCGCAGGTGTGGCACTTGTATGGGACGCAAGCCTCGATATCGAGTGTTGGACGTGTGTGTTTTCGGTGCCAGCGGGTAGTCTCGTCGTTGGACTTGAGCTCGTGAATCTCCCCAGTACACTTGACGTGAATGCCGCGCAGGTTGCCGGGTGCAGCTTCAGCAACATCAGATATGTGGCATGTGAGTGTGGGGCCAATGCGCTGATTGGTCCGGAGAACATGTTTTCGGGTAGCGGCACTGGCGTGCGCAACAGCTTCTACGCGGGCCTCGTGGTGCGTGGAAATTATTTTGGTTTCGACCCGCGGACTTCGACGAATAGGGCTTTGTCTCAAGCCGTTGTGTTGTTTTCGCCGGCCTTGGTTGAGCAAAACACCTTCGGCGGCGAAATCACCTATGCCGTATCCTCTACCACGCAAGGTACTGAGCCGACGGTGTTGCGCAACAATCGTTGGGGTGTTGCTCCCGATGGTTCGATCTTAGGCTCTGCCGGGCCGCATCTTCGTGCCTATGGTAATCCAAGCCGCTGGGTGATTGGCCCAGGCAACATCATTGCTCACTCAACGGCGGCGGGCATTGTGCTTTTTCCTGGCAGCAGTGATTTTGTCGAGATCACCGCGAACAGCATTTACGACAATATGGGCGCCGGCATCGAGGCTGGCGATACAACTTTCCTGCCTCCGGCCCCAGTGATAACCACCGTCACAGCCACCGACGTGTCGGGAACTTGCGCTGACAGCGGCCGGGTGGAGCTTTTCGCCGACCGTGGTGATGAGGGCGAGCTGTATCTTGGCAGTGTCGAGTGCACCGCGGGTTTGTGGAGCCTTGTGGGTGAAGTACCTGCGGGCTTCAACGCGACAGCGACATTGACCGACGGCCAAGGTCGTACGAGCGTGTTTAGCGGGCCGGTGGCCGCCCCCTGAGCTGCGGTTGACGTCACCCTCGTTTAAAGGTGCAATGGCGCCATGATCAGAGCCAAGTCACTCATTCTTCTGGGAGCCGTGCTGTTTTGCGCCGTCTCAGCACACGCAGAGCCCTTTCCCATTACCATCACGACCCTGCCGTTCGACAATGCCGAAGAGCAACGCGCTATTTTTGCCTTGCTCGGCAACGAACTAAGCAAGGGCCTGGGCCGACCTGTGAACTTCGTGGCATCCAAGACGTACGACGACGCGATCCAGATGTTGGCCACTGGCAAGGCTGACGTGGCGATTTTGGGCGCTGCAGCCTACGTCAAAGCTCGTCGTCAGGGACATGTCCGCGCCATTTTGCGCACCGTCCGCCACAAGCGCACGACCTATTTCGGCCAGGTGGTCGTCAAGAAAGGCTCACCCATCAAGACGATCGCGGATTTGAAGGGGAAGAAGGTGGCTTTTGTGGACCGCTCGTCAACGGGAGGGTACCTGTATCCGCGTATGCTCTTTGTTGCCGCTGGGTTGAACCCGGAGACCGACATCGAGCCGGTGTTTGCTGGCGGCCATCATCTGGTGGCTCAGATGGTGGCGAAAGGCGAGGTCGCTGCCGGGGCATGTTTTGAGGGAGCTGAAGACACCTTGAGCGACCCGACCGCGATCACCGCGATTGCGCGCACAGAGCCGGTTCCAGGCGACCCCGTGGTGGTGCGGCCGGGGCTTGGCAGTGAGCTTATTAAGAACCTGCGTTCTGCGATGATCGAGCTGGCCACGGTGCCGGGTGCGCAGGCCTATTTCAAGTTCTCCGAAGTGGATGGCTATGTGCCTGCTGTTGATGGTGACTACGATCGCGTGGACGAGTTGATGCGCCAACTGAAGTAGCCCGATGAGCGACGTCCCCGAAAAGCCCGCGTCGTCTCCTGCATCGGAGCCGACACCTGCTGTGCCCACCCCTGTGAGCGAGGAGAAGACCGCGTTGCCGACGGGCGACGGTGTGCTGGTGGTGTCGCCACCGGGTGCTGGGCCGTCGCGCGCCATCCCCGTCGGTCCGAGCGAGAGCGGCGAGACGACGAATATCGATCGTGAACTGAGCGAGCGCTTGCGTGCCAAGTACGGCGATGACGCTGAGCCTGTGCCCCAAGGGGCATCAGGTGCTGATTCCACGTCCACCGAGCGCCCCACTCCAGAAGCGATTGGCTCCGGCAGCGCAACCCATCCGACGGTGGATGCGTTGGGGCCGGCTTTTCCCGATCTGGAGGCTGAGCTACCTGCAGCTCAGGTGGAATCGGTGGCTGATTCGGTGCCAGCTGCGCCCGCCGCCGAACCGTTACCGAGTCCTACCGAAGTGCCCACGTCGGCGCGATCCGCAGTGGACACCGGCCTTGATCGGCAACTGCGTAATGTGCGGGACTCAGCGCGCGCAGCGATGGAGGACGGTTGGGCTGGTTTTCAGGACAAGGCGGAGGCCTGGCGTTCGGTCACCGGTGAAAGCCAAGTCGTGGTGGCGCAAGCGGCGGTGTCAGGGCCGGAGTACAGTCGCCGTAACACCAATGTTTACAAACTTGGCAAGGGCCCCAAAATTGAAGAAGGCGCCCGCTTGGTCTGCATCGCAGGCGCGGACGTCGGGCGCGAGTTTGCCATCGTCGACCGCGAGGTAAGTATTGGCCGTGGGCCCAGCAACAGCATTGTGCTGGCCGATGCCTCGGTCTCCCGTGAGCACGCGCGACTTCTCCACGAGGGTGACAACTACATCTTGGTGGATCTGCGTTCGGCCAATGGCACCTATGCAAGTGGTCAGCGTATTGACCGCGCCAAGATACGCAGCGGCGATGAGATCGCCTTTGGTAGCGTGCGTTTTCGCTTCCTCGAAATCGGCGACGTCTTCAAGCCGGTGGACGCGAGTGGTGCCCCGGTTCTGCCTGGCGCACGTCGCGGGCTGTGGACGCAGCTGCGCGAAAGTCCACACTTCGTCAGTGTGCTTTGGAGTGCGGGCATCCTGCTTGGCACGTTGATCCTCACAGCTGCGATTGTGTTGTTACGCACCGGTGATCCCGGTGTGCGTAGTCGGCGCGACACGGTGTTTCAGTATTATTTGCAAGGGGTCGAAGCATTCAAACGCCGACAATGGGCCGACGCCGAGGGGCAGTTCAACGTGATCTTGGGGCTTGAGCCCAACCACGTTCGTGGCCAGCGCTACTTGCAGGAGGTTTTGCGCGAGAAGGAGCTGGAGCGGCGCATGGATGCGGCCAAGCAGGCGCGCAGCGCGGGTGATTTGGCACAGGCCTACACCCAGGCCGCTGGCATTGTCGATTCGGTTTACACGGCCGAGGCTCGGGAGCTGTTGCGCGGGATTGACCTCGATCTGGATGCGCGTGTAGCGCGGGCGCGCGCCGCGCTGCAGGCCGGGCAACCCGAGCAAGCACTACCGCTGCTCGACAGCATTGAGTTGGTGCGGCCCGGAAGGCCCGACGTGCAGGCCTTGCGTGATCGTGCCGGGCGGCATGCCATGGGGGGCACAGCTGCAACACCCGCGCCGGTTGAGGTCGTTCGACCCAAGGTTGAGGCCCCGCGTTTGGCGCCGCCACCTGTGCGGGTCGAGGAGCGCCCCACCGCAAAAGTTGGCGGCGTCAATGTGATCGAGCGCGCCACTGCGGAGTTCGGACGCGGTGGCGTTTCCGAGGCATTGCGGCTCACGGAGGGGGATGCTCAGAACCGCGACGCTCAGGTGCTGAAGGCCAAGATCAGCAAGTTCCAAGAGATTTACGCCCAGGCCAGCGACGCTCATCGTGGCAAACGGCCCGAGGATGCGATTCGGCTGTTGAAACAAGCCAAGGCCTTTGAGGCAAAGGTGACCGGCGGCGAATCGGCGTTAGCCGTCGAGATCGATCGCAAGCTGGCCGACATGTATTTTGTGCAAGGGGTGGGCAATTACGTTGGCGCCCGCTATCCCGAGGCGTACAGAGATTTCCGCACGGCCGTGACTTTTGATCCGGACCATCGGCCCTCCCAGAAAAAGCTGGATGACCTGGTGCAGAAGGCCAAGGAGCTATTGGACGAAGGTGTGCGCCTCAAAGCCAGCGACTCTGGCAAGGCCAAGGAGCGCTTTCTGACGGTGATGCAAATCGTTCCCACCTCGCACGACTACTATCGCAAGGCTAAGGAGCGGCTTGACGCGTTGCGATGACCAAACGCGGCGTGTTACGGTCCGCCGGCGATGCCCATGACTGACGTAGAGCTGGTAAAGAAGGCCCAAACTGGGGACTACCCGGCTTTCGAAGATCTGGTGCGTCGCTACCAAGATCGCGTCTACCGCTTGGCACTCGGCATGATCCAAGTCCCCGCCGAGGCTGAAGAGGTGGTGCAAGACACCTTCCTGAATATATTTAAAAATATTAAGGAATTTCGGGGAGATGCCGCGATCTCAAGCTGGATTTTTAGGGTCACCGCAAACACCGCATTGATGGCGCTGCGCAGGCAACGCCGCAAACCGCACCTGTCGCTAGAAGACGCCGGGCCTGATTTCAGTGAAGATGGCACCCGCCACGTGCAGGAACCCACCGATTGGACCATCAAGCCGAACGAGCTGGTATTGAGCGGCGAATTGAAGGAGCTCATCCAGACCACGATGGCGAACTTGCCCGAGAAATACCGCCTGGTGTTGTTGCTCAAGGATGTCGAAGGCTTGAGCAACGAGGAGGTGGCCGAGGCGCTTGGCTTGACGGTGCCCACTGTAAAAGCGCGTTTGCATCGCTCGCGGCTCATTGTGCGCGACCAATTGGATCACTACTTTAGGAACCAATAAGACGAGGCTGGCGTGGGTTCCTAGACGGAGCCTTGACCGGCACTCTGCGTGGGAGATCCCGACGTGAGATCGCAACGTGCGAATCAGCCCGGCATGAATTGCAGAGCGGCCATGGGTCTGGTCGTCGACTACTTGGACCGAACCTTGGCTGCTGCCGAGTTTCAGGATGTCGGCGCCCATATGCATCGCTGCCCGCCCTGCGTGCGCTTTGTCGACAGCTACTGCAAAACCTCGACGTTGTGTCAGCGGGTCCTAAAGGTGCCGCCCCCTGTGGAGCTAGGCGGACGTCTGCAGGCGTTCTTGCGCTCGCAGTTGGCGATGGCGTGCAACGTAGGTGGACGAGCGAAACGCGGTTGACACTACCTAGGGCGGGGATGAGAATCCCGCCTGTGTTTGGGCCACGTCGGCCTGCACAGAGCGACCATGCTATCTCGAATCATTTCGGTCTTCTTGAGCACGCTCCTCCTCGTTGGCTTGTGTTGCCTGACGATGCGTGGAGTCGCAGGTTTGAATCGGCGCGCCATCTCGGCAGCCCAGGAACTGGTCGCAGCCGGGAGCACCCGGATTGCCAGTGACCTGGAGGAACAAGGTCGCAAGCTCGGCGGCGATGCGGAGCGGTTCGCCGGGAGGCCTGAGCTGGCCACTGACCTGAAGGGATTGTCGCTGCTGCTTGCGATGAGCCCACCCTCGGGCAAGGTGCCCGAGCGCGTGCGCACCCGTATCGATTTGGTGAAGGGCAAGTTGGAAGAGGCTGTGGTGGCCTACAAAGAAGCCCACCCACACGTCGTCGCGATGACCTTTGTGGACGATCGCGGGTTGGTGCTCCTGTCTAACTCGTCCACGTTTAGAATTGGCGACCGTCTGGCGCCCCCACGCGCCGAACCCGAGGAAGAAGCTGCTGCCACCGCCGACGACTCAGGCACTGAGGCGGTAAAACCGACGGCGATCGAACCGGTCAAGGGTGTTGCTGCGATCCCTGCGGCCGGCGCACCCGGATACGGCAAGGCCGGGTTCGTGTTGACCGCGCTGGACAAGGGCCTGCAGCATGCCACCCTGGTGGAATCGGGCGTGGTGCGCTGGTTAGCTGCGGCGCCGCTCTTGCTCAAGGGCACCACGATCGGGGCCGTTATTCTCGAACAACGGGTGCAGACGTTACCACATCTGCCTGGGGTGGAGGCGTTGTTGGTGGTGAGTGATAACGTGTCGCTGGGCAAGGCGCCCGCCGGGTTTGATTTGCAGCTGGCGCGCGAGTCAGACCAACCCTATCTATGGGTGTCGCGGCTGCCGGTGGTGGATCTGCCGGTGTTGGGGAGCATGGCCTTTGCGCCGCGGTTCGTCGACATGGGGGAGGTCGGGGTTTGGGCGCGGCGATTTGCTGTGCCGGGCACCAAGTCGACGTTCGGAATGGTCTTTGCCGATGTTTCGCCGATGTATGCTGAATTGGCGGGACTGCAGCTTTTTGTCATGTTGATGACGGCTGTGGTGTGGGCGGCCCATCTCGCAATGTTGCTACTGTTGGGGCTGCGCTTCCGACGTGGTGTTGATCGAGTGGCCGATTTCCTCGGGCGTCTAACCCAAGGGATTGGTGACGAGCGGCAAATCAACGAGAAGGCGTTTCCGCCAGCGCTGACGCGCTTGGTGCTTCTGGTCAATAAGAGCCTCGAACGCAGTGCCGGTACGACAGGCTTAGCACCGTTGCCCAAGTCCCCCAGCCTAGATGATGTGCTGCAGGCGCAACAGGTCGAGCCGCCCGAAATCGGCGACTTGCGCTTTGAAGGTATCACTGACTCCGGAACCCTTGGGGTGGCCAAGAAAGCCGCGCCAAGTGCCCCGCCACCGCCGCCTGAAGATGGCTTTGAGAGCTTGGGCGAGGAGGCCCAATC
>JAKLEG010000221.1 GCA_022703175.1 Myxococcota bacterium
AGAGCCTCATCCATTACCACTTCCGCTCCAAGGAAGAGCTCTGGCAACACGTGAAGGAAACGCGCTTCACCGACTTTGCCTCGCGGCAGATGCTGATCTTCGACGAGCATGCGCACGCCGAGGGTTTCTTGCGCGAAAGCTTTGCGTCCTATTTTCAGTTCCTCAAAGACAACCCACGCTTCTTGCGGTTGATGTGGTGGATGCAGGCGGAGTTTGGGCGGTCGTTGCACCCCGAGCACGACTCGCGCGTGGCCGAGGCGATGCAAAGCATCATCGGCCGCGGCGTTTTACACGTGGCCAATTGGCAGCAAGAGGGCGAGCTGCGCGCCGATATGGAGCCGCGCTTCATGGTGGCGGCGTTTTTGAGCTTGTTGCGCCACTGGTTCGTGGCGCGCCGGGATTTTGCACAGCTCGACGGCAGCGAGAGCCAAGAACAAGTCGACGCTCGCTACCTGTCGGCCATCATCGATATCTTCTTGTACGGAGTGATGCCGCGGGGCAGCGCCGATGCGCAACGCCCCGCCGCCAAGGTGGCTAGCTAACCGTTATCGCAGGGCTGCCAGCGCCAGCGGCGCCAAGCTCGGCCTTGAACTTGTCCAACACCGCCTTCGCCGCCTCCTCATCGCCCGTGTAGTTGTGCCGGCCCTCGCAGGCCAACACCGCGCTCTGCACATCCCGGTACAGGAGCGTCGGGCCAAAGCCGTACAGCTTCTTCAGGCCTTCGAACACTTCGCGATCACGGTACGATTCGTCGTATTCCAGCGCGGTGGCGGCGAACAGCAGGCCCATGGCATTGGCTTCGGCCTGATTGGCAAACAGGCGGCCTTCGCGCTTGGCGAGGTAGCGGGTGAGCTCGAAGTAGAGCACGGGGCGCAAGCTTTCGAGCGTCATGTCGGCCAACGCCGATGAAATTTGCAGATGCATGGCGCCGTTTGCGCCTTCGCGGAAGCGTACGTAGGTCTTGGGAGCCTCGCGACCGTCAAACCACAGGCCGTTCGGGTCGGCGCTCACCTTGCGCTGCTCGTTTAACGGTTGCAGCACGGTGTTGTAGTTGGTGGCCGTGTTTAAAAACTGAATCGCTTGGAAGGCGCGCGTTCCTGCGATTTGGTCGGTGTTCAGGGCTGGGCAGACCAACTCAAATTCCTTGGCCGTGCTCGCTGCGACGTCGGTGGTATTGTACGACGGCAGCATATCGAACACGTTCGGGATGCCATCCCGATCGTTGTCCACAAACGAGCCGGCGCGCTTGTCGGTCGGCCAAGTCCAGTTGTTGTCGGAGTCGTGGCCCCACCAGTTGGCGTTGGCCTTCAGATCACCGCCAATGGTGTCCCAGCTCTTCTTACCAAGGATGCCGCGCGTCAGCGACATCAGCATCAGGTAGCCTTCACTCTCGTAGGCGTAGTCGCCCCGTTGCGGATCGTTCTGGGTGCGGAAGTAGCTGGAGCAACAGGAGGTGATGCTGTTGAGTGACGCCTCGGCATACTGTTGGGCTTCGGCATTCTTGGTGTCGGCGCCGCAGCAAAGGTCGCGGCAGATAATCTTGTCGCCCACTTGGTTGGGGGCGTTGCGCAGGCTGGCCAGCGTGTTGTTGCCAAAGTTCGAGTGCCCACCGTACGAGACGATATCGACCTTCGGGTCGCTCATGTTGGTGTACAGGTCGTTGTTGAACTCGCGCACCCGCACTTCCACCGTCATCGCCCGACCCCATTTGTTCATTGGGTCGTTGGCCGGGATCGTCACTTCCACCGTGGCATAGCCGTCGTCGGGGCCACCTGCGATGAGCTTGAATTTGTTCTTGTTCATCGTGCCGCGGGCATCGCCCACGCCATACGCCTGCAGCTCTTTGACGAAACCGAACAGGAAGTTTTCGCCCTGCCCACATACGTGGTCGATGACGATGCGGTCTTTGCCGCTCGCCTCCCACGTGCTGTAGTTCACCGGCGCTTGCGGGAACAAGGCAGCGTTGAGGTCCTTCAACTGGGCCTTTTGGGGTGCACTGAGGGCGGCTTGGAACGAATCGGATTGGCTCAGGTAACCCACGAGGCTGCGCCGCACTAGCACGCTTGCGCGCTCATCTTTCAATAAACCCACGAGCGCGGCGACGGCGTCGCTCTGCAGCGCTTTGATATCGGTGCTGCCGTTTGGCGCCAAGGCCGCGATGTCACAGGATTTCACGAGCTCGGTTAGCAGCGCGGCGATGCTGCCCAATAGCTGTTCGCGTTGTGGGGCGGTCAGGTTCGCAAGGTCACCGGCGGCGCTGGCTGTCAGCTGGTTCAACACGCCGCGCTTTTCACTCACGTTCAATTGTGCGGTGGTGAACATATTGGTGTCGCTGCCGAAGCTTGCCTGCAGGTAGCTCGCGGCATCATAGAAGGTGCGCACTTGTGCCAACGGGTCGTTGCGGTTGCCGTAGCTTGGGTCGACCACGAAGCCATCTTGGTGGCTGATGACCACCTTGTAGCCGCGCTTTTCTGGTAGGGTCACTACGTCGCCGGTGCTCTCGCCCTGCAACAGTCCAGGGATTTGCGCGAGGATCGATTTGAGCAACGTCTTGGCGGCGCCGTTGAGCTCGGTGGCCTTCAGCTCTTGGAAGAGCTTGGCTTCGGCGGCGGAGAGTGGCTTGCCCGCGGGGTCGGAGGCCTCGGGCGCCTTCGCAGCAGTCCAGGCTTGTTCGAGCTCTTTGGCCGTGATCAGCTCTTTGCCGTACTGCGAGTTGGTTTGCCGAGCGGCGTCCAGAAGCGTTTTGACGGTGGTCACGGACATGGGGTCTCTCCCTCGTTAGGATCCAAGGCTCGCCAAGGTTTTCGGCGCTCAAGCCACTCAGGTTGCGTTAGAATTGGTCATCCCGAGCTTCCGGGCGAGCCCTGTGAGTGCGCCGACAAACTCAGTAATATCTTGGGGTTGCGTGTCGAACGCGCACATCCAGCGAACCAAATCGAGGCGTTCATCCCAAGGCCAGAAGAAGGTTTGCGCTTGCAGCGCTTGCCACAACGGTTTGGGCAAGGTGGTAAACACCGTATTGGCCTCCACCGGGAAGGCCACCTTCACAAACGGCAGCGGCCGCACCGCTTGGTACAGCATTTGCGCTGCCTGATTGGCCCTGCGACCGTTCTCCACCCAGAGGTCGTCTTCCAACAGCGCTTCGAACTGTGCCGCCAAGAAGCGCATTTTGGAGGCCAACTGCATGGCGTGCTTCTGTACATAGGGGAACTCGTGGCCCAACCCTGGTTTGAGGTAAACCACCGCCTCACCGGCGAGCAGACCATGTTTGGTGCCGCCAAAGCTCAGCGCATCCACGCCGGTTTCGACCAGCATCTCGCGCACCGAAACGCCGAGCTTGGCCACCGCACATCCCAATCGCGCGCCGTCGACGTGCACCCCCAAACCGTGGCCATGGGCCATGTCTACCAGAGCGCGCAGCTCGGCCACTGTGTACACCGTGCCCAACTCGGTGGGCTGAGTGAGGGTCAGCGCTACTGGCAGGGCGCCGTGCACGCCATGGCCGCGGCTGAGCACGGCAGCGAGCGCCTCGGGCTCCAATTTTCCCTGGCGACTGGCAAGCGGCAAAAGGCGCATCCCCAATAGCCGTTCGGGGGCGGTGCTTTCGTCGTTACAAAGGTGGGCGACATCGGTGCAGAGGATGGCGCCATAGCTTTTGGCGAAGGCCGACAGGGCCGTGACATTGGCGCCGGTGCCATTCCAGACGAAGTGGCTTGTGACCTCGCGGCCAAACAGTCGATTGAAGGCCGCACGAGCGGCTGCGGTAACGGTGTCATCACCGTAGGCGCGGGCATGGCCATGGTTGTAGGCAAGGATGCGTTCCATCACGCGGGGGTGGACAGCGGCAAAGTTGTCGCTCGCGAAGCCGCGCGCGAAGGGGTCAAGGGTTGTTTGAGCTGCTTCCATGGTGCCTCGTTGCCACCGGGCAAGCCCCGAGGTTGGGCCGGTGTGCGGCGGGGTTATGGATCAGCCGCCGAGGCGAGGCAATCGGCAACTGGGAGACGCGGATCGACATTGGCGACGTCATTTTGCGTGTCTCTGCACAGACTTCACGATCCGGCTCTTGTCATGATGTGTCGCGGCGCTCATACTTGGCCCGTGAGTTTGTTTTGGCGGGAGGGAGTCCATGAGTAATACCGGCACACGTCGCCTTGGCACGCGTATTGAGCAACGGGCTCATCCCCGCGTCTCGTTACGTCACACCGTTCAACTACAGCATCCAGGTGGACCGCAACTGGCCGAGCTCGTGGATTTGAGCCTGGGCGGTTCGGCCGTGAGCGTCTCAGATCCCCCACCCGAAGGGATTCCGGTGAACGTCGCGATCGAGTTTGAAGGCTTGGGTCGCTTGGATATTCCCGCCTACGTGTTGCGCACCGGGCCGGTGGTGGGGCTGCGGTTTGCGCGCCTGTCTCCCAACGACCTGCACGCCTTGCATACGCTCATCGACAGTCACCAGAGCGCGCAGCGCACCCTGCATTAAAGCGCGTGTCCAATCACCGTCCAAGCTTCTAGGTTGTGATCCCACGGCCAGGCAGCGCCTAGCCGCACCGAGAACCGGAAGGCCTGGTAGTTGGCAAACACTCCGACGGTGCCGGCGATCGCGGTTTGGAGCACGGTGTGGTGTTCCTGCTCGTCATACAATCGATAAGACACCCGGGTGGTGCGCAGCCGGGGCCCGACCAGGGCTAACAGACCGCCGCCCTTGCGATTCTCGCCCACCAGTGTCCATTCGGCACCGGCGCGTAGTGCCAGGTCCAGATCCCAGCGGCCGACCTCCAACGCCGCCGAGCGTTGACCCCACGGTGTGCCGCTGGTGTCGCTCGACAGGCCGACCTCGGCGCGCCAGGGGCCTGGCAAGTAACGTTCAAGACTTGCACCCAGATGCAGCCCCAGCCCCATCGCAGGGTCCCAGCCGCTCTGGTCGCTGCGGCGGGCGGCCAACGCGCCTACAGCCAGCCCCAAGTCCAGGTTAGGAAAGGCCGGTGTTGCGCTCGGCAGCAGGACGGCGAGCAGCGCCCCGATCATGGGCACACCGAGGCAAAACGCGACCAGACGCTGGCATAGCGCAGCGCCAAGGCGTCACAGGCAGCCGGTTGCAGCGCCGCAGGGAGTGCGCCCAGCACTCGGCGTTCCAAGTCGCCAAATTGATAGGTGAAGCTATCGGCCAAAACCGCCCCAAGCTCAGCCTCCGCTTGCAGCACCGCTTGTTCCACGGTGCCAAGCGATGCGATGTCGACAAGCTTCCAGAGCGCCGCCGCCACCACGGCGCCTGCGGCATACGGGTTATAGCTCCCTTCTATCTGCGGCTCGGCCCCACCCACCCACGCCGGGTCGAGGGTGCGTAGCTCGGTGAGATTGCGGGCCTGGGCGACGTCGACAGGCGTGCTCTTTCCGAGAAACGCCGGATCGTGGCTGAGGGCCGCGGCGAAGAAATCGGCCACCCCTTCGTCGGTGGCTTTGGCGCGGTTGAAATGGGCGCCGGCCTGGGCGTCGCTGGCGTGGGCCGCAAGCGCGGCAAACAGCTGCCCTTGCCAAGCCGTGTAGTAGAACAGGCGATGGGCCATTTCGTGCATCACCACCCCGGTGTTCATCGGCAGCGGCACATCGGTTAGCGCGCGACTGGGCAGCAGCACGAAACCATCGGCGGGGACGAAGAAGGCGGCATTATCGGCGGCCGGGAAGTTCAGCTCGTCGGCGTTTTTCACCTTGGGCTGGTAGTACACTGGCACGGGCGGCAGCGGCAGCGGCGCCCCAAGCGCTCGGAGGTGCGCCACCGCTTGCTCAAAATGCCAATAGCTTGTCAGCATCATCAACGAGTCCAGGTCGCTTGCGATCGCCACGCCATCGGCGACGACGTAGTGCAGCGTCACCGCATGGCTTTCGGCCACGAAGCGGCTGCGGGAACCGCCGGCGTCGGCGATCGGCTGGGACAAGTCCAAGTCCAACGTGACGTTGCCAAAGATCTGCGCCACGTCGCCAGACGCCGCGTCTAGGTCGGTCAGCGTCGTGAGCGTGACGTCGGTGAAGCCAAAGCGGCCGTCGGGGTAGATGATATCCACGACCCGCACCACGTTGTCGGCGCCGCCGCACGCCGTCATCCACCAGAGCAAAACGCCGAGCCAAGACGACTTCATAGGCCAGACGATGGCACTCGCGGCAGCTTGGAGGCAAGCGGGTGGGTTGGCTCATGGAGAACCACCGTATGGTGTTCGTCGACCCTTGCGTCATGATCTGTTCCGTTGCAAAGCTGCCAGTTGAGAAGTTGCGACCGAATGGAAGTTGGGCAGCTCGGGTATGACGAGTGTCTGCGCAATGTACTATCGTGCGAATGGTGGGGACGACGCTGTGGTTCCCAAACAGGTGACGCGCCGTGTCTGACGACTTGGTGCAACAACTAGAAGCGGATTATGGGGCGTTGCCGTCCCAGGTGGTCGACCTGGAGCGCGACGACGAGCCGGGTGTGCTCCGCTATCTTGACCTCTGCACTGGCGGGCACGACGAACGACGCCCGATCGTGATTGAGCAGGCAGGCGAACCGCGCTTGCATGTGTTTGATGGCCGTAGCCCGCAGTCGGATGACCAGCTGAAGCGGTGGTGCTATCGGATCGCGCTTCGCGGCGACGGCGCATGGGTAGCGGTTGCCGAGCCTGGGCGGTTGCGCGTCTACCGACCGCAGTTCAAAGGCGAGACCATATCGCCGCAGGAAGAGCTTCTGCGCGCCGACCCGCGTTCGCTCCTGCCAAGATTGCTCTACGGGGAACATGCAACCGGTGAGAATCTCGCAGCACGGAAATACTTGCTCGATTTGCTGCAAGAGTCCATCGACGCGGCCATAGCGCATGGACTGTGCGCGGAGGACGCGCTGTCGTTTGTCGGGCGCGGATTGTTCTGGCGGTTTCTCGTTGATCGAAATCTGCTTCAGGGTTGCGACCTTAACGTCATCTGTGCTGGCGCCAAGAGTCACGCCAACTGCCTCGACAACAAGTCTCACGCTTTGCAGACTTTCCAGTGGCTTGATGCCACGTTCAATGGCGGCCTGCTGCCGTTACCAGACGCTCGTCATATCAGCAGCGCGGCGTTCACAGATGTCCTGGGAAACATCGCTCACGGCGCCACGGCCAGCGGCCAGCTTCGCCTTCCAACTGATTGGCAAGAAGTGAACTTTGCCCACATCCCGGTGGGTTTGTTGAGCGAGGTTTATGAGGCCTATGCGCACCGGCACAATGCGGCGCAGGCTAAGAGCGAGAGCATTCATTACACGCCGCGGCACATCGCCGAATTCATGTTGGCTGAGGCGCTGCCCGAGGTGAAGCCTGGCGAGCAGGTGTGTATTCTCGACCCAGCCGTGGGGGCGGGCGTCTTTTTGACCACGGCCTTTCGTCGCTTGGCAGAGGCCGAATGGCGGGCGTCAAACCGTCGGCCCAACCGGCAAAAGCTTCGGCGCATTCTGAACACGCAGCTAACTGGGTTTGATATCAACCCATCGGCGCTGCGCTTGGCTGAGCTGGCACTGTATCTGACCGCGTTAGAGCTCGACCCTCGTCCACAACCGCTCAAAGAATTGCGGTTCGACAAGCTGCGCGAGCGCGTGCTGTTTCATCTGCCAGGCGGCGTTGATGGCGGCAGTCTAGCGCCGGTGGCTGCAGAGCACCGTGGCAAGTACGATCTTGTCATTGGCAACCCACCATGGACCGCCAAGGCGAAAGGTGGCACAGCCAAGAAGGCGTGGGTCGAAGCGACACGTGACGTTGTTGGTGCCCGTCTCGGTGCTGAGAGTGTCGCCGAGTTCGACTTTCCCGATACCAACCCCGATTTGCCGTTTGTGTGGCGCGCGATGGAGTGGGCCAAGCCAGGCGGGCAGATTGCCTTCGTAACGCATGCCCGCTGGCTTTTTGGTTTGTCCCCCCGGGCAACAAAGGCCCGCAACGACATTTTTGAAGCTGTGCATGTCACTGGCATTCTGAATGGGGCAGCGTTGCGCCAGACGTGTGTTTGGCCCGAGGTGACGGCGCCGTTCTGTATGTTGTTTGCCTCGAATTCAAAGCCACCCACGCGCGCGGCCTTCCAATTTGTAAGCCCGGCGCCTGATGTCTGCACTGTCAAAGAACAGACCCAGATGCGCATCGACTGGATTGATGCCTCTGTCGTGTCCACGGCCGACGTGTTGGAAAAACCTTGGACGCTGAAGGCGCGGTTTCGGGGGAATCGGCTTGCGGAGCGGGCGCTTGAGACGATGACCCGCGCACGCCCCGTCTTGGAACAGTATCTTGCGGCAAATGGCACTGCCGTTTGTGCCGGTTTTGTTGTCGGTCGCCCACCGCGTCAGGTGGCCGCTGCTGCGTTAAACGGTCTTCCAGAGTTCACCGCCGCCAGCACCATGGCTCCCGTCATCGACACAAAGTCTCTTGCCCCATTTGTGCGAAGCAGGGTGGAGCGGCCCCGTTCCAGACTGTGCTATCGGGCGCCACTACTCATCTTGCGCGAGTGCGTTCCTGGGGCGCGCTTGGAACTTCGTGCTGCTAGGTCTGTCAACGATGTAGCATATTGTCACTCATTCCACGGTATCAGCTTCGCCGGTGTTGACGACGGCGAATCGGTAGCTCGCTATCTGCAATTGCTGCTTCAGGCCCGCCCATTCGTTTTCTTTGAGCTGCTCTGCGACGGTCGTTACGGCGTCGAGCGCGATGTCGTTTATCTCGAAAGCATCAAACAGATGCCTGTCGTGCCGTATGCGGATTTGGATCGGCAGCAGAAGGCCCGTGCGGCTGCTTTGTCCAAACGTCTTTCGGCACCGTTGTCGCTGGAGCTGGCCCAAGAGATCGATGACTTTGTATTCGACCTCTATGGTTTCTCAGCCATTGAGCGTCAGGCCATTGTTGACACCCTAGAAACTTCGCAACCCACGCCCGAGGTCCGCCGCCGAGCGTTGGCCATGCCCAACCGCGGTGAGATTGAGGCGTTCGTTTCGACCCTGAGCGACTCGTTGACCAATGTTCTGTCTGCCTCTGAGCAGTGTGCCCGTGTGCGGGTACGTGATGACCTAGCAGTGGCACCTTGGCGATGGTTGCAGGTGGATATGGTTCCCGCCGCGCAGAAACAAACGGCTTTGGCCGAGCT
>JAKLEG010000222.1 GCA_022703175.1 Myxococcota bacterium
TGGGCGTCCATCAGGCGTTGGCACCGGCGTCATCACCGGCGTTGATGGCGGCGTCTGCAACATCGCCTTGCGCGAAATCTCGTCGTCGATCGGCGCGGGTGGCGGACCCTTCTTTTTACCGCCTACCACTGTCGAAAAGGTATGGCTGACGAATTCGGCATCCAACGGGATGGCCACCCGCGAGCCTTCAACGAACGTCATCGCCACGGCGCCCGTCAGCGTCCCCTCGGTTGACAGGCCACCATAACTAAGTTGGCCCTGACACGCGGGACACACACCATCCAAGATGGCGCGGTCCTCGAGTTCCGAGACCACTGACTTACATCGCGTACAATAGGCGTCCATCACCAGCCCGGATTATAGGCAGAGGACGGCTAGCCGAGCCAGCCCGACAATAACCGCTGCGCCATCGCCAAGTAACTATTGGGTAACAGGCCCGCAACCAGCGTCAGAAAGGCACACAGCCACAACCCAGCCGCCAGCCAATGCGACTCCACCCGCTTTTCTTCGGTGCTGGAAGCGCGCATGTAGATCACCACGATCACTCGCAAATAGTAGTAGGCGCCGACGGCACTCGCGAGCACCGCCACCACCACCACGCTCAACCGACCGGCCTCAATGGCCGCACCAAACAACGACAATTTCCCAAAGAAGCCCGCCGTGGGCGGAATCCCGGCCAAGGACAACATGAACAGCGCCATCGCAAGCCCCAGCGCCGGATAGCGATGCGCCATACCCGACAGCCTGTCGGTGGCCAAATCCATGCGCCGATCCTCGGCACGCTCAAAGGCCAAAGCCACGCCGAAGGCTCCTAACGTCATCGCGGTGTAACCAAACAGGTAATAGGCAAGCCCCGGCAGCGCGCTCCCCTTCGGATTGGCCACGAACGCCGCCACACCCACCAACAGATAACCGGCGTGAGCAATGCTCGAATAGGCCAACATTCGCTTCAGCTGGGTTTGACGAATCGCCAACAGGTTCCCGACCACCATCGACAAGATGGCCAAGACCTCCAGAATTTGGATGGCGGTCTCGGTGCCCTTCTGGCCGCTTGTAACCCACACCGCCGCAACGAAACGCACAAGTCCAGCAAACGCTGCGGCTTTGACGCCCACCGCCATGAACCCAGTGGAAGGTGTAGGAGCCCCCTCGTACACGTCCGGAGCCCACATATGAAACGGCACGGCCGCGACCTTGAACGCCAGGCCCCCTAGCACAAACGTAATGCCGATGCCGCCCAGCAGTGACAATTGCTTCCCAGCCACGGCAGCTGCGAGCGCAGCCAAGCCCAAGGAGGGTTTGCCAGACAACCGGCCGACCTCACCGAACAACAGCGCGATGCCGAACAGCGTGAACGCCGACGCAAACGCACCGTAGATGAAGTACTTCATCGCGGCTTCCTGCGCGCGACGCGACGCTCGACGGTAGCCAGCCAACACGTACACCGACAGCGACATCACCTCGATACCAATGAAAAGCGTCAGCAAGTCCCCGGCCAATGCCACCATCAACATGCCGCACGTGGCCAAAAGCACGAGCGCAAAGAACTCGCCTTGCGACATGCCGTGCTCGCGCAGATATGCCGCTGCCATCATGATGCCAAGCGCCGCCCCCAATATCGCGGTGCTACCAAACAACACGCCGACGCCGTCCATGACGACGGCTCCCGAAAACAGCGTCTTGCCCACCTCACTGCTGAGCAGAAGCAACAACGCGGTGAGACTGCCCAACAGACTTAAGATCACCAAGTGGTGACTACTTTGCGGCACCGGGTGTTTGGTGCCAGAAGCCACGGTCAGCAACAACACGGCAAAAGCTGTCAGCGAAAGCAACCAGAGCGGCGCGAGCTGGCCCAAGTCATTCAGGACGCTCATTTCTTAACCTCCGTCCTCGCAGGCGCAGGGAACGGCAGCACCGGACTTGCGGTGGAGCGCAACGTTGGCTCATTTACCGCGGCACGATTCTGCGGGCGCCGCCATGGCAAACGGCGTTGCAGATCTAGGCCTGCAGGACTCGAAGGCACTGTCATGGAGTTCTCAGGAGCCCGCACTGTAGGAGCCTGCACGGCGGCAGGCTGCATCGAGCTCGTGGCTGGAGCCGGTAGCCCCGCTCGCGCACGGAAGCTCTGCGCAATTGCCGTCGCCGTGGGATTGATGGTGTTTAGAAACGGTTGCGGAAAAATGCCCATCAAAACAGCCACCACCACAAGTGGCAACAGCACCGTTTGCTCACGTGCGCTCAAGTCACTCAAGTGCTCGTTCTCGGGATGGTGCACCGGACCAAAGAAGACCCGCTGCGTGGCGATCAGCAGATAAACCGCGGCGAAAATCACACCTGACGCGGCCAACACGGCCAACAGCGCAAAGACCTCGCCAAATAGCTCCTGGTTTGTCCCGGCCGAAAGGAGCGGCCGTACCAACCAACCACCCGCGAAGTTGCCCACGGGCGGACAGGCAAACAACAACGCTAACACCGCAACAGCACCCACCGCCGCGGCCTTGGTTCCAGTTTGTTCCCGCGCCAAACGTTGCGACACACTGACCGCGGTTAGAAGCACGGCCAACAGCGCCACAAGCCCCACGGCCGCAATGCCCACCCATGCCAGCTCCGCCGTCGTGGTGTTAACGAGCACAACGCCTTCGCTCTGGAACGTCCCCATCAGAATCATGAACTCGCCAACAAAGCCGTTGAGGCCAGGCAAGCCCGCAGAACTGAGAGCGATCAACACGAAGATCGCCGCGTAACGCGGCATGACCTTGGCGAGCCCACCGAAGTCATCCAACTGTCGGGTGTGCCGTCGTTCGTAGATGACACCCACCAAAAGAAACAGCGCGCCGGTTGAAATACCGTGGTTGACCATTTGCAGGATGCCACCCGCCACCCCACTCACCGTCATCGCCACAAGCCCCAACATCACAAAACCCAAATGGGACACCGATGAAAAGGCGATCAGCCGTTTGAAATCGGTCTGCACCATCGACACCAAAGCGCCGTAAATAATGCCGATCACCGCGAGCAACCCCAGCGCCGGTAGAAACACCACGGCCGCCTTGGGGAACATCCACAGTGCGTAGCGCAAGAAGCCAAACGTGCCGAGTTTCAACAACACACCGGCCAATACAACTGAACCGCCTGTGGGCGCTTCCACGTGGGCATCGGGCAACCAGGTATGGAACGGGAACATCGGCACCTTGATGGCAAACGCCAGCGCGAACGCCGCAAACAACCAGAGCTCTGCGCCGCCAAGATCGGCCGTGCCCAAGCGCCGCACCACCTCCAGGTACGAGAAGGTAAGCCCTCCCTGGTCGCGCACCGCGTAGACCAAGTACAAAATTGCGACCAGCATCAAGAGCGACCCAGCCATGGTATACAGGAAGAACTTGACCGCCGCGTAGATGCGCCGCCGCCCGCCCCAAATGCCGATCAGGAAGTACATCGGCACGAGCATCACTTCCCAAAACACGTAGAACAAGAACAAGTCGGTGGCGACAAACGCCCCCAGCATGCCAGTTTGCAAGAACAGCAAGCAGACCAAATACTCGCGAATACGTTCGGTCACGCTGGAATAGGTGCTGAGAATCACGAGTGGCGCCAGAAAGGCGGTCAACACGACAAGCAGGATACTGACTCCATCCACGCCCACCGAGTAAGAGATGCCCATACTCGGGATCCAAGCGACCAACTCGTAAAGCTGCATGCCGGTGTTGCTCGGGTCAAACCGGCGCCACAGCCACAACGCCAGCGCTAGGTCGATGACCGACAGCGCCAGCGCAAAGCCGCGCACCCCAGAGTGCTCCTCGCGCGGAAACGCCAGCGCCAACAGCGCGCCCAGCATCGGCAAGAACACGATGAGCGACAGGAGATGATCAGCAAAAAAACTCATCGCCCACCTCCCTGCGGCCGCGCGACGCGTTGAGGTGGGGGTTTAGCGAGCAACGGATGTTGAAGTTTCATCTTGAGTTGCTTGCCAGGCTCCGATGACGGCGGCCGCACCGCACCATCGGGTTGAGCGAGGGCCGGCATCGCAGGCGCGACAAGCCGAGCCTCAGCTTGAGCGGCCTCAAGTTGTCCGGCCGAGGGTGTCAGCCAGCCGTACAACAACACCGCCAATGCCACCGCGAAGATCGCCAGGTACTTTTGGATGTTGCCGGTTTGGAACAACTGCCCCAAGAAACCGACCGACCGACCGACCCAGCCCACCAAATTTACCGAGCCATCGATGACACGCTTGTCCACGGCTTCGTAGAGGATGACGCGGGAAACCCATTCGAGCGGCTGCACCACCGTGGCCTGGTAGAGCTCATCCACGTGCCATTTGCCAGCCAGACGCAGATACAACCAACGATACGGCCGCGCCGTGACCAAGGTGGCTAACACCGGATGGAGGCGCCGCGCGTACAGGATAAATGCCAAGGCAAAACCCGCGACTCCCAGCAGCGTCGCCGTACTCATGCTCAGCCACTCCATCGCCGCATGCCCTTCGCCGCTCACCGGGGCGGGCCCCACCACAGGCATAAGCCAAGCACTCAAGCGATCGGCGCCGCCCAGCAGGTGCGGCCAGCCCAACGCCCCTCCCAAAAGCGACAAGACGGCGAGCAGCACCAAGGGCAAGGTCATCGTCCACGACGACTCATGCACATGGGCTGCCACCTCCGGCCGCGCGCGCAGCTCGCCGGAAAAGAAGGTCAAGAAAACCAGGCGCCACATGTAAAACGCGGTGAAGCCGGCGGCGATGGCACCCACACCCCACAGCAGCTTGGCCACGCCCGCAAACACCGCACCATAGGCACCGAAACTGGCAGCAAAAGCATTCCAGAGCACCGCGTCCTTGGAGATGAAACCCGCGGTGAGCGGAAAACCGGTGATCGCAAGCGTCGCCACAAAGAAGGTGGCAAAGGTGATCGGCATCTTTTTTCGCAAACCACCCATCTGACGGATGTCTTGCTCGCCGCTCATGCCATGAATCACTGAGCCCGAGCCCAAAAACAAACAGGCCTTGAAGAACGCGTGCGTCACCAGGTGAAACACCGCCGCAGCATAGGCACCCACGCCCGCCGCGAGGAACATGAAGCCCAGCTGACTCACAGTGGAGTAGGCCAGGACCTTCTTGATGTCATTTTGCGCGGTGGCAATGGTGGCCGCAAAAATCGCCGTAGCCGCCCCCACCGAGGCCACCGTAAGCATCGCGATGGGCGAGAGAGCAAACAAAAACCCTAGGCGCGCCACCATGTAGACGCCCGCGGTCACCATGGTCGCCGCGTGAATCAACGCTGACACCGGCGTAGGGCCGGCCATCGCGTCGGGAAGCCAGATGTACAACGGCAGTTGCGCGCTCTTGCCCGTGGCGCCCAAAAACAACATCAGACAAACGCCGGTGGCCAACGCTGGGCCGATGCCGCCGGCCGTCACCACCCGGTGCAAAGCATCAATGTCCAACGTCCCGGTAAAGCGCAGCAACAGCATCATGGCGACCAGGAAACCAAAATCGCCAATACGGTTGACGATAAACGCCTTCTTGCCAGCGCTGGCCTTCTCGATGTCGGTGAACCAAAAACCGATGAGCAAGTACGAGCAGAGCCCGACCCCCTCCCAGCCCAAGAACATGAGCGGCAGGCTGTCGGCCAACACCAAGGTGAGCATCGCGAAGGTGAACAGATTTAGGTAGGCGAAATAACGCGCGTAGCCGGGGTCGTGGCTCATGTAGCCTACGGAGTAGAGGTGAATCAAAAAGCCCACCCCCGTGACCACCAGGATCATCACCGCCGACAGCGGGTTGACCAAGAAGCTCAGGTTCACCGTCACGGTGCCCGATGCCATCCAGGTGTACAGCGTGGTGCGCAATTCCGGCGCTGCGCCACTTGTGAGCGTCAGAAGCGCTGCCAGTGACAGGCAGAACGACGCAAACACCACACCGAGGGCGGTGAGACTGACAAACCAGCGCGGCATGCGCGCGCCGAACAGGCCATTAACCGCGGCGCCCACAAGTGGCAGCAGCGGAATCAGAGGGATGAGACGCAGAAGCGTAGCGGGTTCGAAGCTCATGGGGTCATCCGCGTGTAAGTTCTTGAAACCACGATTGTTTAGGGCCCAGGGTTCAGGGAGTCAAGTCATCCTTCTATGGCATCGCATGGTCATCCGCAGCCCCTAGCATATCTGCCGCGAACACGCTCCTGCCCAGCGTTAACCGGCTGCGCGCGGAAACCGCGTTTGCGCAGGCCAACCCGACGTTGTTATTGTGCGTGGCCATGTCGCTACTTTTCCTGCTATTGATTTCGCCCACCGCAATTGCCATCGATTCTACCGCCGCAGGCGACGAATACGCGCTGCGGCTGGAGCTGCGACACACCACCGTCGTTAGCGATTCAGATTTGCAATCCAGTGGCCGCAACCACTCCTCTGCGGGCCTGTTTGGCGTGGCCCCGATGCGCCTGCAATTGGATAACGTCGAGCGTTACGACCTGGCCTATGATTCCGGTCTGCTGTTGCTCTTGACTGCAGAGCGCCCAGAACAGGGCGCGCTACCCGGAATCGAGCTGGGGATGCTGCCGCGCCTGCAAATAAACAGCCCCTTAGAGACCCGCACGCTGACGTGGAGTGATGTCTCGACCTACCTGTCATTTCGCAAAAGCCTGCCGGTCGGCAACCTTGGGTTGACGCTATTTCCGTGGCATGGCCAACAAATTCGCGTGGGCTTCACTGAGGCAACGGCGTGGGCCAGTACCGCACCCACGTCAGCGGGCACACCCGGAGGGCGGTTGGAGTGGAGCTTGCCAGACGGTTACGGCTTTGTCGCCGGCACCGCGTTTGCCCGGCAGATGGATCAAACCAACGGCACCAGGGCGTATGGCACCGCTTGGCAAACCGTGGCGGGCATCGGTTGGCATCTTTGGGATCTATTCTGGGTGGATGTCCAGGGAAGCTATGCCCTACGTGGCACGATCGACAAACAGGAACTACGAACCGTCGAAAATGGTCGCAACAATGTTGAACCGTGGAAGGCATTCGGGGGGGCTGTCCGTGTTGGCCTCAGCCAAGGAATGCCGCTTGCAACCCCGATTAGCTACGTGCCGCTTGAAAACGACCTGTTCGTCACCGACTCGCTAATCGCCGCCCCGGCATCCCGGGAGATGGGTTTGGCCTGGTCGCTGGCCGCAACTGCCACCGCGATCACGCAGACGCTGCAAGATAGCGCGCAGGCCAACAAGGTGACCTGGCAACGAGCTAACGCCTCGAATCTTATAGCACATTTGCGCAGCGGTCGGTGGAATGGCAAGGTTTTGGGCAGCTATCGAGAACTGGCGTTCATCTTGTTCAGTGTGCCTTCCAACCCAAGTTTCATGACCTTCCCCGAGGGCGTCTCCGTCCATGCGGAGAAGCGCATCGCCGCAAGCGTGGCCTACGATTGGCGGCCTCTCGAAATCCCGATCACGACCGCACTCGAAGGTGGCATCCTCTGGCCGGCCGCCATCACGGCGATGCGCACGGTCGGCGACAACACCACAAGCCCAACCACTCAGCAAACCCTCGTGTTTCACTCCACGAGTTCGGTAGACATCTTGAATCCCGGCGAGCAGATCGAACCCGTCCCCGAAGCCCGCCTAGCGCTTCGGGCACCGCTCGGCACGTGGGCGATGGTGGCGATCGAATTGCTGGACCAAGTCGATGCGAATCGGCGGAAGCTCGCACTGGGCGCAGACGGTGTCCCGGTGCGCGTGAAATCACGTGCGAACCGCCTCGGGATGAACCTCCTGGTGCGCGTAGCACTCTAGAGCATCGAGCCCGTCGCACGAGACCCTGCCAACGCCTGCCTCCCAGGAAGCCCTTGCGGCCGCGAAAGAACACCCGAGCCTCATGTCACTGATGCCTGTCGTGCTATCACGAGGGTCACGATGAAGGGCATCTCCAAATCCGCCGCGAGCTTGATGAGTTGGCCCATCGCTCACCTCGTGATGACTTCGTTGGGCATCGCGATACACCCGGGTTGCATTTCGCGCTCGACACTCTGGGTGCTCGATGGCAGCGGGCGTGGCGGCGATGCTGGGCCCGCGGCGGGTGACCTTGTAACCACCGGGTTCGAAAACCTCGGTCCTTCAATGGTTGTCCCGGCAGGCACCTACGCCACTTGGGGCTCAGGAAGTGGCGGCGGCGTGAGCGTCTCCTCTGCCAACTCGGTGAATCCCAGCCTGGTGGTGGATTCGCAAGATCGTCTGGTGCTCGCCTATACCGAAGCCAATCTTGCCGTCCGGCTTTTGGTGCAACGCTTTGATGGCAACCAATGGCACTATGTAGGTGCAAGTGCGCAAGGCTCAATTACCGCTGATACCAGTCCCCACGATGCGCAGCTCGCCCTGCTCCCGGGAGACGTCCCCATGGTGGCATGGCGCTCGACGCAGGTGTTTGGCTTGGCGGCGCCAGAGGACGTTTGGAGTGAAGTAGTACCTGGCAGTTCAACGGGGGTGGGCATCAGCCAATCCACGGAACAAGCCTTTGACCCGCACCTTTGTATCGACCCTCAGGGTCGGCCGGTTTTGGCCTATCGTCGCCTGTTGCCGACCCTCGACGTTGGCGTACGCCGGTTAGAGAATGGCGTTTGGGTGGAGCTAGGTACCACGGCTAGCGAGGGTCTGCTCACCGATGCCAGCGCCGCCCATGGGCTGCAATTGACGGTGGGCAGCGATGCCCAGCCCGTACTTGCGGTTGTCGTAAGTGTTGCCGCTGACAACTACGAAGTGCGTGTCCTAAAATGGAATGGCAGTGCCTGGCAGCTTGTGGGTGGACTCCCCGTGGTGCAGGCATTGCCCGTCGACCCAGGCTCGGCGTTTGCCCTCGCACTAGACAACGCCGACCAACCCGTTGTCGTATGGGCACCGCGCACCGATCGGCTGTTCGGTCGGCAGCTCGTGGCTGGCGCTTGGCAGCCGCTGGGCCCAGGCGGCGATTCCGAGCCGGGCATTCGTCTGAACGCCACAACCTTCGCCACCGACCCGGTGGTCAAGGTGGACTCACAAGGCCGCGTCACGGCGGCGTGGCTCAACGGCGTCACCGGCGGTTGGGCTCAGCTGCAGGCGGCGCGCTTTGAT
>JAKLEG010000223.1 GCA_022703175.1 Myxococcota bacterium
CTTACGACAAACACCTCACTCTCGCAGATTGAGCGGAATTGGATCGACTCGTCTGGTAGTAGCTACGACACCGCGATCTCTTTTCAGGGTAGCCCCATGGTGTGGGTGCGCAGCAATGTGTTGTCCGCAAGCCGCCAGGCGTTCAACACCACCGGCATCAATCTTGCGGGGTTCCAGGCGTCATTCAACACGGTGTTGGTTGGCAAACGAACGCTTGCAGACGGCTCCATGTTGAGCGGGCTTGGCGTGGACGCGGCAGGTCTCGGGAATGGCGCTGCGAGCTACAACGTGATCGTGCTGCCGAGCTATGTTGGCAATATGGAGTTGCCGACTCTCGCAACCGACCAATACATTGGCAATACCCTGTTGTCGGGCCTAGAAACCGAAGGGAGTGATTCGAAGTACAATGCCTACCGCCGGATCAGTGCAAACCCATTCTGCACGTCACTGTCGCAGGCGGATTTTGACGCCCACTTAGGACCCGCCGTGCTCTACTACGCCGATGCCTTGGCACCTATTACCAGCACCTACGATGATCCATTGCCTCCGGACCTCGATGGCCTAGAGCGTACGCTCACCGGTTCGAATGCCTTGCGAGGTGCCGACGCCAGCTTCGACGATGCCTGCCCACTAGGCGGTCGACCGCTGTCGGCCACACCCGTGCCATTGCCCTGAGTTTGGGCCGGCCGTTCTAAAACCTGCGGACGGCCAAGCAAATCTTTCCAGATCGCCGCTTTGCCGCCGGTACAGTACTGACATCGTGCTTGGCGCCAAAGCCAAGCCTCTCGACACACCAAGAGGCCTTGTGCTACCTCGGCAGCATACGGCGACCCGCAGGCGCCGATAGAATTTGGAGGCCTCCGTGCGATTCCATTCTCTCCATGCGTTTGTGATGGCTGCTGCTCTAACGTTGGCGTCGAATCTGGCGCTGGCCCAAGGGGCTGGCAAATTGGCGATCCTGCCGGTGCAGGGGAACGATGTTCCGAAGGCCAAGATCGAAGTTCTCTCTGACGCCTTGGCCGGTGCCTTCACCGACCTGCTTGCGATCAACGTTCTGGGGGCCGCCGAAGGTCGTGAGATGCTCACGCCGCCGCAGCAGAAAATCGCGCAAGCCTGCGATAACTTGGCCTGTTTCAGTCGATTGGGCAAAGAGCTGCAAGCCACGCTGGTGGTCTCGGTGAAGGCCACGGCGGCCAATGGCAAGGTGCTGTTGTCGTTCAAGGTCGCCGACGTCGAGAAGCAAGAGATCATCGCGCGCCATCAAGAGCCGATTGGCGACGACATCCTCACCTACGCCGACGATTGCCGTGCGGTGGTGGGGCAGCTGCGCAACAAGCTCCCCGAAGCGCTGCGCGCCGGCCCTGCCATTGCGGCCAAGGCTGAGCCCAAGAAGGCCGAGCCGGCCAAGGTCGAGGCCAAGCCTGAGCCCAAACCCGAGGCCAAGCCGGAACCCAAATCCGAAGCGAAACCGGCCGAGGCCAAAGCGGCGCCGGTGAAACCGGGCTGGATGGGCATGAGCTACCAACCGATGGATGCCGAAGCCTCCAAGAGCGCCGGGCTTGAAAAAGGCAAAGGTGTGCTGGTGTCGCGTGTCGCGCCAGCCGGCCCTGCGGCCGCAGCGGGGGTCAGTGTCGGCAATGTCGTGCTCAAGGTGGATGGCCAGTTTGTGGCTGCACCTGCCGACGTGTTGGGGGTTGTTTCCAAAAAGGGTGCCGGCAGCACCGTCGATCTCACTTTGTGGGTTTCGGGCCAAGAGAAGAGCGTCACGGTGACGCTCAAAGACGCTCCCGCCAAGAGCGACAAGAAGTAGGTTCGTGATGAACGACGAGAAGCCGCGCACGCTGGAGCTACCGAGTTATCAGCGGCAGTACCTAAAGGGCCGGGCGCACGCGCTTGAGCCCATTGTGCAAGTTGGCCAGGCAGGAGTCACCGCGGCGGTGGTGAAGGCGGTGGAGCAGGCTCTCATCGACCACGAGCTCATCAAAGTTCGCTTGATGGAGCCCGAGGACAAGAAGGCGATGGCAGCGGCGTTGGCGGAGTCCTGCGGGGCAGCGTTGTGCGGCCTTGTTGGCCACACCGTGATTCTCTACAAGCCACACCCCAAGAAGCCAGTCATCAAGTTGCCGGTGCGCGCGACGCCCCTCGAAGGCTGAATCCTTCTTTCCATCGTCGCGTCCAAGCACTACTCCGTTGCCTTCGTTTCACCGAGGAGCTGTTATGGTTCTTACGCTCATCGCGCTTTTGACATTGTCTGCGACGCCCACGCCCAACGAGATTGTGGCACGCGTGCAAGCGACCTATCGCAAGGCGGGCAACCTAGAAGCCCGCTTTACGCAGACCTACATCGACAAGCTGCGCGGCAAGAAGCGCGAAGAATCAGGTCGATTGTGGGCCACCACCGATGGTCGGCTGCGCTGGAGCTACGAAAAACCTACCGCCAAAGACTTTATCTACGACGGCAAGGTTGCGTACTTCTACGAGCCCGAAAATAGCCAAGTCACGCGCTTCGATCGCTTTCAAGACAGTCCGCTCTCCAACGCGGTGCGCTTTTTGTGGGGGCAAGGGAACATCACGGAGCTGTTCGAGGTGAAGCTACTTGCTGCCGCGTGTGACGCCGTGGCACCAGGCGATTGGGCGGTAGAGTTGTGGCCCAAAGAGGCGCTGGCGACGGTGGATCATACGGTGCTCGTGGTGGATGCCAAAAGTGAGCGGGTAAAAGCCTCGGTGGTTTACGATCCACTTGGCAATCGCACCACCTACACCTTTGCCGACTTGGTGTTCGGCGCCAAAATCAAAGACGCCAAGTTTCAGTTCGAAGTTCCGAAGGGCGTTGCCGTGCTCAAGGCCGACAGCGATGCCGACAAGGTGCCATCCCCGGCTCTCAAGTCAGCACCTCAACCCACCAAGTAGGTTTTCATTAGCGCCGCGTCGTCAAGAACTGCTCCAGCACCACAAACGCGCGGGTGAGAGCCTCCAGATCGACCTGTTCGTTGGCTTGATGCGCTTGTGCCGGATCGCCCGGACCAAAGTTCACCGCGTCGATGTTGTGTAACCCGAGTCGGGCCACGTCGGTCCAAGCTTCTTTGGCGCACAACGGCGTGCCGCAGGCCGCAAGCAGGGCTGCCAGGTGTGGGTTATTGGTGGGCAACGAGCCGGGGGGAGCCAGGTCGATGATCTCCATGTCGTAGCCGGCCGTGAGGGCGCGGACGCGTTCGACCGCGGCTTGGGAGCTGGCAAGCGGATCGCTTACGGCCGCAAAGCGATAGTTCAGGTTCAGCTCACAGCGATCTGGGATGACATTTTTCGTGGTGCCGGCATGCAGCAGCGTGACGCTCAGGCTTTGCCGGAAGCTCAGTCCACCCACATCGATTGTCTCTGGCTGCAGTGCGGCGCAGGCGCTCAACAGCGGCAACGCTTTGTAGATAGCGTTCTCACCTTGCCAAGGTCGTCCGGAGTGGGCTGCGCGGCCGCGCACCGTGACTTTGGCGTGCAAGGTACCCAGCGCCCCAGCCTCCACGCGATTTGCCGTGGGTTCGAGCACAATGGCGAGGTCGGTAGCGGTCAGCGCGCGGACCTCTTCGAGCAGTGTGCCTAAACCATTTTCTGCGAAGGGCCCCTCCTCGCGGTCGTACAGGACCAGCATCAACGCGAACTGCTCGCTCAGGTGGTGGCGCTCAAACAGTAACTCGGCCACCGCGAGGCCCGCCTTCATGTCTGAGGCACCGCGGCCAAATACGCGGTTACCTTCGCGGCGCATCGGGGCGTCACTTGGGTGTGGCGGCACGGTGTCGAGGTGGCCCACAAGCGTGATCACCGGCCGGTTGTCGTGCGGTTCGCCCAAGACCAAGTTGTTGCCAAAGCGTTGCAGGTAGGTGCTCGGTACGTGTGCCTCGGCCCAGTGTTGGTAGCGGTCCGCCAGGGCCGTCTCATCACCAGTCACGCTCGGGATCTGAAGCAGCGTCATCAGCCGCTCAGCCAACACTTCACGCAGCGCATGCAACGGTTCACGCATGTCAAACCGGGACGTCGAAGCGCCGCAACGTTTCGTTGAGCGACGTCTTACGATCGGTTTGTGCTTGGCGCTCGCCAATGATGAGCGCTGCCGGGAGTTGATAGGTGCCGGCCGGAAAACTTTTGCTGCGTGTTCCAGGGACAACCACGGCACGTGGCGGAACAACACCTCGCGTGATCTGTTCGCTGGCCTTGGTCACGTCGATGATCGGCGTCGAGGCGGTTAGTACCACGCCAGCGCCCAACACGGCTTCTTCGCCGACCTGCACTCCCTCCACCACAATGCAGCGCGAGCCAATGAAGGCGCCATCTTCGATGATGACAGGGCTCGCCTGTACCGGCTCCAACACGCCACCAATGCCAACGCCGCCCGACAGGTGTACGCCGCGCCCGATCTGCGCGCAGGAGCCTACGGTGGCCCAGGTGTCGACCATGGTGCCGCTGCCAACATAGGCCCCAATGTTCACGTAACCCGGCATAATCACTGCGCCTTTTTCCACATGAGCGCCAAAGCGCACGACTCCGGGCGGCACCACCCGCACCCCTTGGGCGCGCAGGTTTCGTTTGACCGGGATCTTGTCGTAAAACTCCAAACCTCCTACCTCCATCACCTGCATCTCGGCGATTTCGAAGTAGAGCAAGATGGCTTGTTTCACCCAGGCGTGGGTGACCCAACTGCCGTTTTGTTTCTCAGCCACCCGCAACTCACCGCGGTCGAGCCGGGCCAAAGTCTCGCGGATCGCCTGCTTCACTGGTTCGGCAAAGGGGCGCAAGCCGGTGGCGGCCGGTTCGATGATGCTCTGCAATTCGGCATTCAACATGGCGCCACAGTAACCGAACTGTTGACCGTCAGGAAATCAGAAGTCGTCAGCGTCAGGCACTCTTGTCGCCGATGAAGTGGTCGGCTTTGTCACGAAACAGCACATTGAAGGTGGTCAAGCTGCCGTAAATCTTGGTGATGTACTGCTGCATCTCCACCTTCTCGGCGTCACTCAATTTCGGATGGCCATTGAGCTTTTGTTCCAACACCCGCAGGCGGTCGCGCACCATCACGATCTTGTGAAAAAAGGCGTCGACCGGGATCTCTTTGGCTTGTTGGTCGCTGGCCGCAGGTTTCAGGACGAGCGTACCGCCTTCGTAACGCCCAGCAAGCGCCGTTTCGCCCACCACTCCTTGCTCAGCCAACACGTCGGTCAACAGTGCACGCAACGCCGCGGTGTCCATCGTCGTATCTCCCAGGTCAAGGGTGGGGCCATAGCGCTTGGCTGTTGGCACGGCCGGTTCGTCATCTCGGTCTACCCGCGCCGACCCCCGTGGCCGCGCCACCGGCGGCGGTTTGTAGGTCGCCCCGGTGCCTCGCTCAACATAACGCGGGCAACGAGGCAGGTCGGACGGGATACTGTCTAACTCGGCGCGCAACAGGCAGCGGCCGCGTCCCGTGGTCTCGTGATCTAGGGCGCGCCCAAAGGCGATGCATGCACCACAGCGACCAGGCGTGGGCGAAGGGGGTGAAGCCGCAGAAGGTGGGGTCGGAGGCAGCGTCACGGCTGTTAACGGTAGCGTGCTCGTTACGGGGACGCAACTTCCGTGCGAGGGGGGAGGGCAGCGAGCATTCGTGCCAGAGCCAACACCGTCAGCGGCGCCGCACCTTCGGCCTCGTTGTGCACGAGCACATAGGCAGGGACGCCTTGGGTGGTCTGTAGCAACTCGATGATTTCACGTCGCATATTTTCGCGACGGTCGCTGATCTTGGAGAACGGCTGCAACGCTTGGCGGCGCGCCACGAAGTCGCCAGTGGGGTCCGCGACTTGCACCACCAGCTCGGGACTCGGGGGCACCAGCCGTGCTTGCTCCAACAGGGGCGGCATGCCGGCCGCGGTGGTGAAGACGTGGCTCAAGTTGTACGCCGCCAGCAACTTGGCATAACCACGCGTCAGGTATTGTGCTTCGTTCAGCAACACGGCGTAGGCCATTTGCTCGGGCAACGCCTGGATGAAGCGATGCAGGCGTTCCACGAAGGCTTCGGGGCGAACCCCCGAGCGGGCAAGTGTGGGCGGGAAGGCCAAAATGAAGGGACCCAGGCGATCTCCGAACGCGGCCTCGCAGGGCGCCAAGATCTCGGTCTTAAAGTGTTTTGCGTCCAAAAAGTGCAGGTTGACAGTGCCAGGCGCGCCGCCAGCATGCGAGGTGTCGTGGTGCCAATGACGTGGCGAGGTGACCGACCTGTGGGTTTCGATGAGACAGTGAATGTGCCCGGGGAGTTGCTCGGCATAGCGGCGCAACAGGCTCTCCGTGGCCGGCTCCCCTGCGGCGGCGGGCAGGTAGATGGCCGACAGCAATGGGTGTTGTGCGTATGCACTCAGACCGTGGAGCTCCAAGTCCGCCAGGCTACGTTCGCCGCTCCACACCAGGTCGCGCCATTCGGGGTACAGCCAGCCTGCGGTTCCGAACTGCACGGTTGCAGGCAACAGCGTTCGCAGTGCGGCTAATTCTTCTAGGCTCGCCAGGCGTTCGAGCGTGGCGCCGGCGTCGCGCGGCGGGCGTAGGTTCAGGTCCAGTTGTTGGTTGGCTGGCGACTTCATTCGCACGCTATCCCTATCGCGTAAGTTTAGGTGGGGCCAAGCGCAGCGCAAGGACCGGCGCGCACAATAAGTTTGTGACTCAGCGACGGGCCTGAGCGGCTAAGTATTTTGGGCGCTGCCGTCCTTGTTACGCTCGTGCTAGCATAGCGGCCGACCGCACGCGTTGCGGGGCGTGGGAAGGGCATGATGGCGTTACACTTGGTGAAACACGAGCAGGGCGTGCTCGATCTGTTGTGGCAGGAGGCTGCCGACCCGGAGCTGTGGGGCGCCCTGATGATGTTGGCCCCGACGCTGGCAGAGCATTTTAGCACTGTCCCGGTTGCGCCCGGCTCTTTTGGGGCATTCTTACAAACCATGCTGCATCGTTATGCCAACCTGAAGGCCACAGGGACCTGTGACCGTGCCCCCTTGGCTCCCGCCCCGCATGTGGAGCTGTCCCATGCGGCGTTGCCGCTGCCGTATGACCCCGACGAGCCCACGGGTACCCCGAAGCGGCCTTGAGTAGCTCACCCTGCCCGGTACCGAGATGCTGACGAGTTAAGATCGTGGCCTGTTTTGTTGCAGGTGCACATGCCCCAGGTCAGGCTGATTCCGGAGCGCTACCATGATCATTTTAGAGCTCTAACTCTTTGGAATTATTAAATAATTAAAAATCATATCGAGTCCCCTTGGCAAAACCCGAGGGTGTCGTACAAGTGCATTGCATTTGTGCGGCATTGGCATAGACTGGACTTTCGCGCTTGCAGACTGAGTATAACAGGAGGGGATGCTATGGGGAGTTACTGGCAGGCAACTTTAGTGGCTATTTGTTGTTTTACGGGGTGTGGAGAGGACGACACCAAGAGTGACAACAAAGGCACGTTGCAGGTTAAAGGTTTCTTCGACATGTCTGGGAGCACCGCCGATGTGCTGGTGGCCTGGAGTCACGGCATCATCGACCAGGTGGCCGACCTGAATGCCAACGGCGGCATTCAGGGTTACCACGTCAATCTAGACTGGTACGACAACGCCAACGACAGCGCTGTGGCGGTTGAGCATTACAACCTGTGGAAGACGCAAGCTGCGTGGCCGGAGGTCGTGGCGATCTTTGGGAACGGTACGGCATCGGCGCGCAAGCTGCGGGACGACACCAGCTTTAACCAAGATCAAAAGCCCTATTTTGGCACTTCGTATGCGGCCGATCTGAGCAGTCCGATTGACATTCCGAAGAATAACGACACCATTTTAGAAGATGTGGTGGGTGTGCCCTACATGTTCCATCCTGGCACCGATTATTCCTCCGGCATCCGCATCGGCATTGAGTACATGGCAGCGCACAAAGAGAACACCACCAAGATTGCGTTTGCCTACGATAATAGCAACCCGAAGGGCTTTCCGGTGGCGCCGATTGCCGCCGGCAAAGCTTACGCTGCAGCCCTTGGCGTCGAGGTCGGGCCAGACGTTTATCCCTACTTGGCCGACACCACCTACCAGACCGTGGATGACAAGGTGAAGACCTACTTTGAGGCAGGGGCCAACAGCGATGTCGAATGGCTGTGGATTGGCAACACGGCCGATACCGCCTCAAGCTTTGCCTTGGCGGCGCTACGCTACGGCCCCGCCAATCTCAAGATCATGAGCAATGTCTGGGGATTCGACGAATCGTTCAGTCAACGTTGTGCGACCAAAGCCAGCGCGGCGGGCATCGCGAGCAACCTCTGTTTAGGGACGGCCGCTTCAAGCCGTGTGTTTGGGGTCGCACCGTTTGCCGCCTTTGGCGACACCTCGTCTGGGATCCCGGGCATGTCACCCGTGGTGGATGTGCACTCCAAATATCGTCAGGCCACCGAAGATGCGACGCTGCGCTACGTGCAGGGCTACGTCACTTTTTATATGTGGCGGTTGGCGGTGGAGCGCCTAGTGGCCAAGGACAGCGCCATCACCGGTCCAGCGTTGAAGAGCGAATTGGAGAGCTTCAGGAGTGTCTCGACGGGTGGACTCACCACCTCATTGACGATGACGCCTGAGGACCATCGTCCGACGCCGGGGGCCAAGATTTACAGCCTCGATGCTTCGGGGCTGTTGCGGTTCGAAGACGAGATTTCGGTGGAGCTGAAAGCAGAATGGCGCGGTTGGTAGGGGTCGCTGATGACGGGGTTGGTGGCAGGGCTTGTGATGGTGGCTGGCACGGTGGCGGCGGTGCCTGTAGCGGTGCCGCCAGCTCTCCAAGCGGCGTTGTTTCGCAAGGTCATCGCCTACGACGAAACCATTGTGTCGAGCGGTACGCTGGACGCGACCCGGATCGTGGTTGTCGCTTTGGCCCGCACGTCGACCACGCTCGATCTGCTTGCCGCGTTTAAGGCCTTGGGCGTTCAGGGTGAAGAAGTCGCCCCCGGGGACTTTGAGCAGATGCCCCTTGCAGCGACGGTGGTTTATGT
>JAKLEG010000224.1 GCA_022703175.1 Myxococcota bacterium
CCGAGGTGACCACGCGCGCGAACTGCTCGACTTGGGAGGTCGCGGCATCCAGCGCCGACTGCTCGCCGGTTTCTAAAAACTCACCCAACCGACCCAAGGCCTCTTCGACGAGGCGGGCCTCTTGGGCCAACAGCTTGTTGCCGCTCGCTTTGCAGGCGTAGACGATGTCCACCAGCCAGAACAGCTGTTCGCGAAACCGCCCTTGCGGCGGCCTGCGGTGCAACATTCTGGAGACTTTCTCCAGGGACATGGTCGCGCCTCTTGGTGGCTAGTTTTCGCGCAGTTTCGGGTCGCCCACCGCGCGGCAGGTGCCCTTACCGGTAAACATCTTTTCGATGAACGAGCGTAACAACCCTACATCGTTGGGGTGGGTCTCAATCAGGGTGCGTTCGTTTTGCGGCAGCACGTCTAGCTTCAACGCCACCACCGCGCGAATGGCCTTGTCGGCCCCCTGTTTGAAGCTCGAAATCCGATAGCAGCACATGTCTTTGAACGCGCGCTGTACCCACAGCTTTAGGCCGTGCTCATCCAGCACCGCCGTGGCGCGATCTTTGACCTTAATTTCAACTTCTCCTTCGACGAACATGTCGTTCTCCAACCAGGCCAGTGGGTTATCGGGGGACACCATACCCGACGCTTGTGGGCGACCGCAACGGAGCTTAAGGATTCACCCATCGGCCCAGTTCTGGCGCGGGTCGGCTCACCGTTGCTCGGATGACGTCTGGCATAGCTGGTCGGTGCGCCCCACGAGCGGCAAACAGCCGTCGGTGGCGGCATCTTGGTTATCGGGTTCGCAGCCAAACAGGCGCTCGTTACCGGCCTTGCAATCTAGGGCCGAGCGGCGTTCGCCTGCCACGGTGAGGTAAGGGCTGACCCAGAAGATCGACAGGCGTTTGTTGGGTAGCAGGAAGGTGAGTGGGTTGTTCGTCCAACTCAATTGTGCGCGGCAGCCGTTGCCCTCATCGCCAATACGCCACAGCGGCGTAAATCCGGTAAGCAAGCTCATGCGCCCCACGGGGCATTGCAGCTCGCGCTCGATTTCGTCATCGAGGTCGTTGGCAAAAAAGCCAGCCTGCGCTGTCATTTGCGCATCGGTCACGAGCAATCCGCCTTCAAGCCCCATCGCAGCCATGAGCCGCAAGCTGTTGCGCAAGTTGGTAATTGAGTGACAGGAGCAAGGCTCGACAAACAGGCGATCGGTGACGTCCACTTTGTAACGCCGTGCCAGCCGTTGCGCTTCCAGGTACAGGAAGCGCGCCTCGTTTTCGCCGCCGCGGCGGTGTCCCCCTGAGAGGATGAGCGCCCCCACCCAGCCCAGGCGCAACAGCTTTAAACCGATTTTCAGGCGGTAGCTTGCCACGATGCCGCCCCCATGGAACCCCGGAATGATGGCCACCGGGAACGGCGCCCGCGCTTGGCGCAGCTTCACGAACGCGCGGGTGTTGAGCTCCTCCCAGTTGGGCCAGGGCTTAAGCTCGCCGTTGGAGGCGCAGTCACAAGGACGGCAGTGCACATACGTCGCCGGATCGGGGACGCTCGCAGGCAATGTGGTGCCCTCCCAAAAACGCACCTTGGCCGGGTCGGGCGGGACGCTGATGTCGGGCAACGCTGGCAATTCACCTGTGGCCAAGAGCTCGCGAGCGGTGGGGCAGACGCTGCACGGCGGGCCCTCGGGGGCATAGGCGCACGGCCGCGGTGCATGTGCGCAAGCGGGCACGAGCAGGAGCAGGGCATAGCGCCACCATGACATGCGGTGACTCGACGTTCGCCCCTTGCCCCACCCGGGGGCGAGGGGTCAGGGGGAGTGGGGGTGGGGAGCGCAGCCGCTTTGGGCTGCGCGGGAATCAGGTGTAGGCGCGGGTCTAGAACGTGTAGCCCACACCCAACGCGATGCTGTAGCCCACCTTGCTGAACTTGGCGGTGCCAATGCTAGCCGCGACGTTTTGCGAGATGGCGGTCTCTCTTGGGTACTTGTTCACGTCCACTGGCACAAAGTAGGCGGCATTGCCGCCCAGCGTGATCGTGAGGTCATCGGAGTAGTGATAGGTGCCGCCCAAGCCCACCGAGTGGTAGTTAGGGAAGTCGGCCAGTTGTGAGCGCGTTTCGGTGGTGGCTCCGGCGACGTTGTAGTGATAGCCGCCGCCCACCGTGAATGGCGCGCTTGCGAGCCGCTCGGCCACCGACAGCGACACTTCGTAACCATTGTCGTACTGGCTTGCGATCTTGGTGCGCTCGGCATCGTTCAAACGCCCCCACCGGGCCAAGCGATTCAAATAGTAGCTGGCCGAAAAGGTCAGGGCGGTGCTGCCCCATTGGTAGGCTGCGCCCAGGTTGATGTTGGCCGGGAACTGCATCTTGATCACGCCGCCGTCGGCAAAGCTCGGGTCCACGCCCTTCACCCGTTCGTCGCCCGTGGCATCGGCGGTCATGTTGAGTTGGGTGTGGTATTCGCCGCGCAACGCCAATGTTAACTCCGATAGCGGCCGAGCAGCCAAGCTGAGCACGAAACCGTGCGCTTGGCCTGTGCGGGTGGAATCGTACTCGCCGCCTGGGGTCAACAAGGCGCCATTGCTGTACAGCTCTAAGTGATCGGTGCCGTAGCCGTAGATGAAGCGATACCCCAGCGCCACCGCCAGCCGCTCGTCCAAAAACGTGTAGGCGGCGTTGAATTGCGGCCCCAAGAAGAAGCGCGTCGCCGAGAACTTCGAGCTGGGCGTGCCTTGCATCATCGGATGGTAGGCCATCACGTCGAACATCTGGATGCCTTCGTCGAACTTGCCGGCGCCGCCGCCACCGAACATCAAGAACGCGCCCGATAGCGCCAGGTGGCCGCTCCCCAACTCGCGATTGTAAGCGGCAAACAGGCTTGGGATGGAGGGTGCGAACTGTTTGCCTTCGTAGTCGCGCTTGGTGTTGGTTTTCACTACGTCGGTGGCCGTAAGCGACACCGGCATGTAGAGCGCCTGGTCGGCCAGGTACAGGTGCATACCTTCTTTCATGAAGGCGGTGCCGGCGGGGTTGAAATAGACCGCATCGATATCGGTGGAGGCGTTGCGCGATAGGTAGATCACCGATTCTGGGCTTTGCGTGGTGACCTGATGAATGCCGTTGGCCCAAGCGGGCATGGCGCACAAGCTGAGCACACATCCTAAAACCGTTGACCCCAAGCGCTGCATTGTTAGCTCCTTGCGTGGCGTAAGTGCTGCGGCGCAGATGCGACCCCGGCTCTGCATCGCGGAAGTCAGGCTAACGACAATTCTCGGGCGGGACAATTGGCTACATTTGTTGGCTAATAGGGCCAGGCCGGACCGCCCCAGATTTCGTGCACCCACTCCGGGTGATCGACGAACGGGTTGCGGTTGTGTTGCAGCGTTTCAAAGATGACATCGTTGCGACGCAGCTCTTCGTCGTCGGGCGGATCTTGCACGTGCCAGCCAAGCAGCGTCGACAGCCGGCCATGGTGCGGGGTGGACACGTGGTTGTTATTGTCGGGTTGCCCTTGGGCATTCAACAACGACGGAATCGCTTCCACCAGCTCCAGATCGGGCATGTTGCCGTCGTCGCCTTGGTAGCGCACCGCCATGTACAACAGCGCCCGGGCCACGTCGCCTTTCACCGCATCCCGCGGTTCAAACGACACCCCCGCCACGATGCGGTTCTGCGTGTTCGAGTAGAGCGCGCCGCCCGCGTCAAAATCCAGGTGCCAGCGAGCGCTGTTGATGTCAGGGCGGGTGGGGCGCAGGTTGTGCAAGTCGGAGTAGCCCACCATGCTGTCGGTGCTGAAGCCGCCGTGTGATTTGGCCCACAGGTGCTCGCGGTTGTAGTCGCTCATGGTCGCAATCCCGGTGTAAAACTCAGTGATCCGCACAGGGTCGTTCGGGTCGCGGTCGGTGACGCTGAAGGCTGCAGGTACTTCATCGTAGGCCACCACGGTATGGCCACGCTTCAGGATGACGTTGAGTGCACTCTTAAGTGCGGTGCCGGTGAGCCCCTGGGCCTCTTCGTAGTAGAAGGGGCTTTCGGCGCCGGCTATCTCCCAGTCGGCGGCGGCGTTTCCATCGAGGCCGGGGGCCGAGAGCCTGGCGAAATTGCGAGAAGAATCACCCAGTTGCAGGGCTGCATCCAAACCGCTGTCGGGCCACTCGCCGCGCCCCACGGCGGCGTAGAGGGGGCCTTGGGCCGAGCCTGTGAGCCAATCGCCGTCGTTGCTATCGGTCACATAGGCCACCAAATCCAACACGTGGCCGTCGCCATCTTCGATCCAGAGGATGCCATGCTTGAAGCTCGGCACATAGCCGCCGAGCGATGTGACATCCCACTTGTCGGGGTGGTTGTCGGTTTTGACCGTATCGGTCGTCCCTGGGTACTCGGGGCCGTGGAAGCGCAAGATGTCGCCCGTGTGCAACGTGAACTCCAGGTCGCCTCCCGCAAGCTGCGCATCCACGGTGTCAAAGCTTGCCGACATCAAGCGCCAATTGGGGTCTAGCAAGGCTGCGTTGCCGACGCGTACATCCACCCAGATCTCGCCGCCGTCGGAGGCGTCGCCCTGGTAGGCTACTGAGAACGCCACGATGTACAACGGTGCCAGGTTCGGGTCGATCTCGCCCCCTTGGCTGTCGCCACCGGCAGCCGCATCGCTTGCATGGGTGTCATCGCCAGGCGCCGCGTCGCCCGCATGTGGGTCGCCGGCCGCCGAGGAGTCACCGTCAGGGTCGGTGCCCACGCCGTCACCACCGTCGGCTGGCGTTGGGTCGACGCAGGCTTGGCCGAGGCATGGGCCTGGTGCATCGGCATCGGCGCCGATGGGGGTGGACGCGGGTTTGGTGCAGGCGACCAAGGCGCACACAAGCAGGAGCAGAAAGGTTTGCGGCATGGCTCTGCGGTTGTGACATGCCGGCGGCCAATTCACAATCGTGGGCGCGGCTTTGAGAGCGCAGTCCGGAAGGTGTGCCTAGATTAGAGTCGAATCGAGGGAGGGGTGCCTATGCCCTCTGTATTGGTCGCTGACGACAACCCGGTGGTGCGCCGAGCCATCGTGGCCGCGCTCGAACCCGAGGTGGAGGTGTATCAGGCCGAAGATGGTGGCCAGGCGATGGAGATGATGGTCACCAACACCTTTGATCTGTTGCTCTTGGACGCGGTGATGCCGGGATTGGATGCGCGCGAGACCTTGAAGGTGATGCACGCCCGGGAGCTGAAACTCCCGATCCTGGTGCTGGCGGCAACCTCCAAGCTCGCAGCCTACGCCGATCTACAAGCGCTGGGCGTCGAGGCCCTGGTCCGCAAGCCGCTCGACTTGGTGGCGCTGCGCGCCCAGGTGCTGACACGGCTGCACGTGATGCCGCCGCCACCTCCGGAGGTGCCTCCCGCCGTCATCGTAGGCCCGCCGCCGCCCGCGCCGGTGCGCAAGGAGTTTGCGGTGTTGCTGGTGGATGAACATGCGCCCGCGGTGAAACGGTTTGTCGAGTTGACACCTGCCTACGTCGACTTGCAATACTGCTCTGAGATGACCGCCGCGATGGCGTTGATTCACAAGCATCTGTACCGCGCGGTGGTGGTGGATGTGACCGCGCTCAAGACGTTGCGCGCCGACGAGTTCACGACGTTGCGGATGATTAGCAACCAGGCGGCGCTTGTGGGGCTCTACTTACGCACCACCGCCGATGCTGACGCCCAGGCCCTGTCGCAGGGGTTGGATTTGGGTTTGCACAAGCCGTTCGATCCCGTGCGCCTGACGCAGCTGATGGAACAACTGCGCGGGCCGTATTTGGCCATCGAGGTGCAACTCAACATCATCGGGCTGCGCCCCGAGGCGTGCGTGGCCAAGAACCCACAGTCTTATGCCGCCCGCTTGGTGACTGAGCTGGGCATCGCCTTTGATGACGCCGCCGAGGCTTGTGAGACCTCGTTGTGGATCAACCTGGAACAACCTGCGCCGCTGCCGGTGTTGACCGCCTTGGCCGACACGGCGATCACGCGGGCGAAGATGTTCGGGCTGGAGTTAGGTTGGGTGGATCCGCATGGCTATGGCGATAACCTCCACGAGCGTTTGCATGCGGCAGGGGTGACCGTGGTGCGGTCGTTCGACGAATTGGGCTTGGGGTAAACGCAGGCGCTGTGAGTTAGCGCTTACCGGTAAGGCACAGATTGACGGGATCCAGCTCCAACCGTGTGTCGGCCACGGTCGGGTTCGTGTGATCCTTCAACAGACGCACGGTGACGTGGTTGCCCTGCGATTCCAAAAACACCGCGACATCGATCATGTCGAGATGCTCGGCGCACGGTGGCGGCACTTCTTTGGGGTGCTCGCTGGTCTGCTCGCGGTGGGTCTGTGCCGACATCCAAAGCTCGGCCTTCAACTCGCCCGCCACCGCCTTGAGCCCCGCCAAGCGGGTGCGGTTCTCGACGCTGGTGTCGCCCCAGGGGTAACCGTCCACCAAGATGGTGCTCGGCTGGTAGGCCAAGGCACCGCTGTACAGCTCGATGACCTTGCGCAGCTTCTCGGGGGAGAGGTCGTGGTCAGGGAAGGACTGAATGAGCCGGCGGCGTGCGACCCCTTCATGCAGGTCGTAGGGGCTATCCTGGGTGGCTTGCACCATCGCGTCCAACAGCGTGTTGTACCACCCGAGGGTGTGCTCAAGCTTTTGGCCGAGGCTGACATGCAGCACGTTGCGCTCGCGCAGGGCGTCGTCGACACCCACGTGCACCAAGAACGCTGTCTTGCCGATACCCGCGCGGGCCATCACCACGCCCAAGTTGCCGGGGCCCAGGCCGCCGTGCATCGAGCGCTCAAGGATCCGAAGCGGGCTCTTCTCGCTGGTTTCTTTGCGGTACATCTGGTTTCCTCCGTTGCCTACTTCTTGTGGGCCTTGGCCTGCTCTTCTTGAAACTTCTCCACGAGCTCTTTTTCGATCGCCTCGGGAACGAGCAGGTATCGGGAGAACTCCATCGTAAAGTCAGCTTTTCCTTGGGTCGCCGAGCGCAGCGTCGTGGCGTAGCCGAACATTTCGGCGAGCGGCACTTCAGCTTCGATTCGGGCCATGCCGGTTTCTTCTTGGCTACCAACAATCATGGCGCGTCGTTGCATCAGCGTCGTTAGCACTGGGCCCGAAAACTCCGCCGGAGCCTCCACCGCCACGCGCATCACCGGCTCCAACACCCGGGGACTTGAACGGTCGTAGGCATCGCGCCAACCGCCGCGTGCGGCTTCTTGGAAGGCGATATCCGACGAGTCGACCGCGTGAGAGGCACCATCGTCGATGGTGACGCGCACGTTCACCACCGGCACGCCAATGCGGCGGCCCTTGGCGAGCATCGACTTGAAGCCCTTCTCGACGGCGCTGATAAACTGCCGCGGAATCGAGCCGCCCTTGATGGCGTCAACAAACTCAAAGGGTTGCTCGCTGCACGGTTCGAGGAAGCCAGCAACGCGGCCGTATTGGCCCGAGCCACCGGTTTGCTTCTTGTGGGTGTAGTTGAACTCCGATTTCCGTGTGACCGTCTCGCGGTAGGCCACCTTGGGCGGCGAGACTTCGACGTCGACGTTGTACTCGCGCCGCATGCGCTCGATGTAGACGTCCAATTGCAACTCACCCATACCGCTGACTTCGGTTTCGCCCGATTCCGGGTTCACGCCCGCGCGGAAGGTGGGGTCTTCTTTGGTGAAGCGGTGCAACGCCTTGGTCAAGTTGATCTCGGACTTGTGGTCCTTCGGCTTGATGGCGAGTGAGATGACCGGTTCCGGAACATGAATCGCGGTCATCGCGAACTTCACGCTGCCGTCGGTGAAGGTATCGCCCGACTGGCAGTCGAGGCCGAAGATCGCGACGATGTCACCGGCGCCAGCGTCGGTGATCTCTTCCATTTCATCGGCGTGCATGCGCACGAGCCGGGCCACCTTGTGCTCGGTGCCGGTGCGCGAGTTGGTGATGAACGTGTCGCGGTTCAGCTTGCCCTGGTAGATGCGCAAGTAGGTCAATTGGCCATAGCGGCCATCTTCCAACTTGAATGCCAACGCCACCGCCGGCTTGGTCGGGTCGCTCGGAATGATGATCTTCTCATCGCTCGCCGCGCTCGACAGCACGATTGCTTCGTTGGGAACATCGGGCGGCGCCGGCAGGTACTCCACGACGGCATCCAAGAGCGGTTGCACGCCCTTGTTCTTGTAGGCTGAGCCCAAGAACACGGGGGTCAACTTTAGATCGATGGTGCCCTTGCGGATGGCTGCACGGATCATCGCTTCGGTCGCCTTGCCTTCGAGCAGGGCTTCCATCAGCTCGTCTGAGAACATCGAGACGCTGTCCAGAAGCTTCTCGCGCAGATCTTCAGCCTGCGGTAGCAACTCGGCAGGAATCTCTTTTTGGACGATGTTGTCGCCGGAGGGACCCTCAAAGTAGAGGGCCTTCATCGTGACCAGGTCCACAAGGCCTTGATGCTTGTCTTCGAGGCCGATCGGCATCTGCATCATCACGGCGTTGTGGCCGAGCTTGTCGCGCAGCTGCGCGCACACACGCAGCGGATCGGCGCCGGTGCGGTCGCACTTGTTGACGAACGCCAAGCGCGGAACCTTATAGCGTCGCATTTGGCGATCGACGGTGAACGACTGGCACTGCACGCCGGCCACCGAGCACAACACCAACACCGCGCCATCCAACACGCGCAGCGAACGCTGCACTTCGGCAGTGAAGTCGATATGCCCTGGGGTGTCAATCAGGTTGATGCGGTAACCCTTCCACTCAGCGGTCACCGCAGCCGAGACGATCGTTATTCCGCGTCCGCGTTCCTGCGGCATCCAGTCCGTTGTCGTTGTACCATCATCCACTGAACCTAAACGATACGACTTACCGGTGTAAAACAAGATACGCTCGGTCGTCGTCGTTTTTCCGGCGTCAATGTGGGCAATAACCCCAATATTACGGTACCGCAGCAGCGGATTCTCGTCATTCATATAATTACCTGATATTCCTAGCAATAAGACGAGGAACGCCTACATGCGATAATGTGAGAA
>JAKLEG010000225.1 GCA_022703175.1 Myxococcota bacterium
CGCATCGATGCCGACCCCCACCACCGTGACCGACCCGGATGCGTCTGACGCGACCCCGGAGGCGAGCGACGCGTGAGTCGGAAGTCCGACGCCACCCCCGATCTGTTTGCCGCCGCGGCCGAACAAGATCACAGCTTGAGGCCGTTGGCCGATCGGCTGCGGCCACGCACGCTGGATGAAATTGTTGGCCAGGACAAGCTCTTAGGCCCCGGGCATGCCCTGCGCCGGATGGTGGAGCGCCGCGAAATCCCCTCCATGATCCTGTGGGGGCCGCCTGGCACCGGCAAAACCACGCTGGCGCAAGTTTTGGCCAACCACGTCGAGGCGCGATTTGAAAGCTTGTCTGCAGTCATGGGGGGCGTCAAAGAGCTGCGCGAGATTGTCGAGCGTGCCCGCGAAGCCCGCCGCTACCATCGCAAGCGCACGGTGTTGTTCATCGATGAAATCCATCGCTTCAACCGCTTGCAGCAAGATGCGCTGCTGCCGCACGTCGAAAACGGCCTGTTGACACTCATCGGCGCCACCACCGAAAACCCCTCGTTCGAGGTGAACGCCGCGTTGCTGTCGCGAGCCAAGGTCTTTGTGCTCTCGGCTCTCGAACCCGCCCATCTGCAAATCCTACTGCAGCGCGCCGTGGATGATGCCGAGCGCGGCCTAATGGTGCGTAGCGTCGCTGTGCCTGCCGAGATCCTCGCCGTCATCGCCGAACAAAGCCAAGGGGATGCCCGGCGGGCCCTGAGTACATTGGAATTGGCGGTCGATCTGGCAAACCAAGCTCAGGAAACAGTGCTGAGCCAAAGCCAGCTAGAAGAAGCCACACAGCACCGCGCGCTCTTGTATGACAAGGCAGGTGACGAGCACTACAACGTCGTCAGCGCCTTCATCAAATCGATGCGTGGCAGCGACCCTGACGCGGCCGTCTATTGGATGGTGCGCATGCTTGAGGCTGGAGAGGCGCCCCGCTTCATTTTGCGCCGCATGGTCATCTTCGCCAGCGAAGATATTGGGAACGCCGACCCACAAGCATTGCAAGTTGCAACCAATGCCCTCACCGCGTTTGAGCTCGTCGGCCTACCCGAAGGCGTGCTGCCGATGACCCAGGCGGCCACCTACCTGGCATCCGCCCCAAAGTCCAACGCAGTAATTGTAGCTTACAAAGATTCTCGCAAAGATGTTCTGGAACTTGGGCCGCTGCCGGTACCACTCAAGCTGCGCAACGCCGCGACACCGCTCATGAAGGGCCTAGGGTACGGCCAAGAGTACAAATATCCCCATGATTTTACTGGGCATTACGTTCCGGAACGGTACCTGCCGGAGCGCCTGAATGAACGCCGCTACTACCGGCCCAGCGACCAAGGTGCCGAAGCTGCCATCAAAAAGCGTTTGGAAACCTGGCACCCGAAACCGAACAACCCGACTGAAACCTAAGAAAACCAAGAACCGGGCGACCAAAGTTACCGGAATGGCGCAATAACATCCTGTATTTAGACTATTTTTAGGCAACGACCCGATCGCCTAGAGGGACGATCACAACCTGCGTATTTGTACGCAACCCGCAAGATCCCATGCCGAAAACCTAAGTGGTGAGTTCTACCGAGCGTGGGGACTTGCGTAGGGTGTCACCAAGGAGCCGGGATGCGTAAGTTGGGATGGCTCGCAACAATGGCTTTGGTGAGTTGCAGCAGCTACAGCGACGTGAGCATCGACACCGCGCCTGACGCCGGCATCGCCGAGTTAGATGTGCGCGTAACCATCGGCGCCACCGGTACCAAGGTCATTGCGGTCAACAAATCCCAAGGCGTATCCATTTCCCGCATCACCGACGGCGGCTTTCTACGCTACGAGTTGCGGGACGCCAGCATGAGCTTGGTCCGCGAAGGCCTCGTCTATGATCCACGCCGGGCCCGCTCCGAAATCATCGAAGGCACGCAGTATGTCAGCAAGCGCCTGTCCACCGACAACGGCGTTTTGTCGTTGCGCCTCCCCAGCGTCAGCGGCACATTGGTCATCTTCGAGCAGAACCACGGTTGGCAAGAGCTGGCCCGCTTAGACTTCGACCCGGCACAAACCAACCTCACCGCAAACGCATTGCTCAACCGCCCGGCCGATATCATCGGCCAACCGGCGAAAATTGTGGACCACGGTCCGGTGAGCAACCACGTCGACATCCTGTTTCTGCCCGATGGCTACACCGAAGCCCAGATGGACGCGTTCCACGCCGACGTACAAAAAGCCGTCGAGGGTCTGCAAACGATGGCTGACTACGCACCCTACTGGCAGTACTTCAACGTCTGGCGCCAAGACGTGAAATCGCGCGAGAGTGGCATCGACAACCCGACGACCAACCTCACGGTGGACACCGCCTTCGACGTCAGCTTCAACCAAGGCGGGGTGTTCCGCTGCACTTACCCGCAAAGCGCTGCGGCCCAAGCTGCCATCGTCGAGCTGGGTCAGCAAGTGGGCGCCGACTTCGTAATCGTCATCGCCAACGTCCCCGATTGGGCCGGATGCGCTGGGCCGCAGTTCATCGTGCAGAGCCGCGCCGATGGCCTTGATCAGATTTTGGCGCACGAACTTGGCCACGGTCTGTTGGGCTTGGACGACGAATACAGCGACGGTGAGTGCCCAGCAGGCACCAGTGGCAAAAACGTCGCCGATTCGCTTGAACTCGACCGCATTCCCTGGGCGGACATGATCAATGCAGCCCACATGCCAACCACGCTTGGACCCGACGGGCTCGACGCCATAGGTGCCTGGGAAGGAGCGGGTTACTGCACCACAGGTAAGTACCGCCCGCAGTTCAATTGCATGATGCGCACCTCGGGAACGCCCTTCTGCAAGGTTTGCCGACGTTTGATGGATCGCTACTTTGCCAACATCGCGAGCCTCGGCGGCGCCAATTCCACCGCGCCGGATACTGGCTCGGGCACTGGAACGGGGACGGGCGCAGGCACGGGTACAAGTGGCGACACCGGCAGCGGTTCAGACAACGCCACCTGCCCTGAAACACTGCGCGGCGATGGTTTGTGCGACCCCTGCTTGGGCGACGACTCTGACTGCAACTGGAAATGCAAGGCCAAGTGGTACAACGATGGTTTCTGCGATGTCTGCATCCGCAATGACCCAGATTGCAACGACAGCTGCCCTGCCAGCTGGAACGGCGATGGCGTGTGCGACTCTTGCGTGCGCTTCGACGTTGACTGCTCAAACGCCCAAGGCGGCGGCTGAACACTTGCCCGCGCTGCCCTCCCCCGCTCGCCGCGCTCTTTCTCTTACCTAGGTTCGGTGCTATCCACGCCGCCGAAGTGTGGAGGCCCATGATGCGAGCCAAGGTCGATCTAACCCAGTTATTCAAACCCCGCGCGATCGCGGTGATTGGCGCCACCGCCAAGGCATCCAAGGTCGGTCGCATCGTTTTCCAAACGCTCATCCGCGCCGACCGCCGAGTGATCCCAGTACACCCAACCGAAACGACGATCCTGGGGCACCCTGCCCTGGCGCGCATCGAAGACCTCCCCGCCGACATTGATATTGCCGTGATTGCTACCGGGGCCGACCGCGCGACCGAAGCAGCGGAGGCGTGCGCGAAAAAGGGCATCCCATTTATCATCCCGATCGCCGGTGGCTTCAGCGAGAGCGGCCCAGCTGGCAAGGCGCTGGAGGAGCGACTGCGCGCGGTGGTAAAAAAAACCGGCGCCCGCATCCTGGGGCCGAACACGCTTGGGTTGTTTGTACCGCAAGAGCGCCTGGACATGATCTTCGTTGAGCATGGCGATCGTGCGTTGGCTCAAGGGGGCGGCGTCGCATTCATCACCCAGAGCGGTTCGGTGGGCGTTGAGGCGCTGGGTCTGGAAAGCACCATCGGCTTTGGCTTGCGAGCCTTCGTGGGTTTGGGCAACAAGGCCGACCTGGATGAGATTGATTTTATGCAGCATTTTGCCGACGACCCGCGAGCCACCTGCGTTGCGCTGTACGCCGAGGCGCTTCCCAATGGTCGCGCGTTCCTGGAGGCAGCCGAGTTCGTGTCACGACGCAAACCCGTCGTGGTCCTAAAGGCTGGTCGTACCCCCACGGCGGCGGCGGCGGCGAGCTCACACACTGGGCGCCTGGCCGGCTCCGATCGCGTGGTCGGGGGCGCCTTTCGCCAACATGGCGTTCAGCGCGTTTTCGACGAGGAGCAGCTGTGTGACGCCGCGCGCGTGCTGTCGATGGCACGTATCCCCAAAGGCAACCGCGTGGCGGTCATCTCCCCTGCCGGCGGCTATGGTGTCATGGCCACCGACTACATCGAAGCCACCGACAACCACGTACCGCTGACGATGGCCAAGCTCAGCGACAATACCGTGGAGCGCATCCGCCAGGTGGCACCGCTGTTCGCCTCGCTGAACAACCCTGTGGACCTCACCGCCAGCGCCACCGATGACATGACGGTCGAGACACTGCGGGCCGTCGTCGATGATCCTGGTGTCGACGTGGTGATGTGCATGGCGCTGTTTGCACCTCCCGGCATCACCGATGGCCTGATTCGCCGCGTTTCGGCACTGGCCGCAGAAATCGACAAACCGCTGGTCTTGGTGGCGCAATTTGGCCCGTTTACCTACGGACACCTGACCCGGTTCCATGATCATGGCGTGATCGGCTATCCCAGCGTCGCGCGCGCCGTGCGCGCTGTGCGGTGCCTGGTCGAACGCGCCCAAATCGTTGCGCAGCATGGAGGCCACCAATGACCCCCGTCGCATCCTGGCTTCAAGGCCTCAGCCGCCCCAGCCTTCCCGATGAATGGGAGGTCAAGCAACTCTTGGCACGTTACGACATCCCGATCCCCAAGAGCGTCCGGTTGCTCGCCAACGCGGCATTGCCAGACCTGAGCTTTGGTGAGCCGTACGTCGTTAAGGTCTGCTCACCCGATATCTTGCATAAAACTGATCGGGGTGGCGTGAAGCTCAACATCCGCAAAGAAACCCTCGCGATCACCGTAGCTGAGATGCGCAAGCTGTTTCCGGGAGAAGCGTTGCTCATCGAGGAGCAACTCAAGCTTTCCGGTTCGGAGTGCATTGTCGGCGGCCTGGTGGACGCCGAGTTCGGGCCCGCTATCATGGTGGGCGCTGGTGGCATCCTGACTGAGTTGTATAAGGATGTCGCCTTTCGGCTCGCCCCGTGCACCCCACAAGAGGCCGAGCGCATGGTCGAAGAGCTGAAGATCGCTCCCTTGTTCGAAGGCTTTAGGGGCATCAGACTCGATAAAAAAGGGCTTGCGGCTGTCCTCGTTGCCTCGGCCAATCTCGTGGCCGATTTGGGCGAACGCTTCAGCCAGTTGGATATCAACCCCGTAGGCTACGCCGAAGGTCGGTTCGTCGCGCTGGATGGCAAGCTGGTGCTCAATCCCCCCGCCTGAGCGTCCACGTAGGACGCTTGGCCTCCCACAATGCTCGCCAACACACGCGTCTGAGGCACCCACTCTGGCGCTGTTTGGTAGGGGTCCTGCTGCACCACCGTGAAATCGGCCGGTGCCCCTATCGCAATCATTCCAGTTGCAGCTCCAGGGCACGCGGCAGCAGCTCCTTGCGTGTAACCCCGCAACGCCTCAGTCAACGACAGCTGTTCACCAGTGCCAGTCCCTCCCGCAACGAACGCCCTACCTCGCCCCCGCGTCAGCGCCGCACACAGCCCATACCAGGGACTCACCGCGGCCACAGGCGCATCGGAGCCACACGCCAGACGCACCCCAGCAGCAAGCAACGAGCGCCATGGGTAAGCCCGCGCCATCCGGGTCACCCCCAGTCGTGTCGCGACCCACGGTAGATCATCTGCCCAATGCTGCGGTTGAACGCTCGCCGCCACGCCAAGCGAAACAAAGCGAGGCAGGTCGTGGGGGTTTAATATCTGTACGTGCTCAACCCGGTGCCGAAGGCCCGGCCGAGAGGCTTGCGCAATTGCATCCAGGGCCGCCGTCACCGCTCGATCACCAATGGCGTGGATGGCCACCGGATAACCCCATCCGGCCAGACGCTGCGCTCGTCGCCGCAACGTTACCGGATCCGTCACCCACAACCCTTGCTGCGTCGGTGCATCTGCATACGGTTCCTCAAGTGCTGCGCCGCGCGACCCCAGCGCGCCATCGGCGTAGAGCTTGACGCCAGCGATGCGCAACCGAGCCGAGGGCTGCACACCGCGGAGCAAAAGCGGTTCAAGCTCGGCATCCTCTCCAAGCAGGTAACAGGCCACGCGGAGCGGCAGTTCGCCTCTTTCGTCGAGGCGCGCCAGGGCAGCGAACATCGCTGGCGTCGTGCCCATTTCGTGCACGCCCGTCAGGCCAACCTGAGCGCATGCCTGCAGGCCGCGCGACAGATCGCTTTGAAGCTCCTCATCACTGGGCGAAGGCAGCAGTCGCTGCACGAACGTCATCGCCGTATCGATGAGGATACCGGTTGGCGCACTGTCGGGCGCTCGCAGAAACGCCCCGCCCGGGGGGTCTTGTGTGCCGCGGTGAATACCCGCCAATTGCAGCGCCGTCGCGTTCACCCATGCGGCATGCCCATCGATCCGCTCCAAATACACTGGCCGCGTGTCGACCACCTGATCCAGCCACGCCGCCGTGGGAAACACCGGTTGAGACCACAGGTTCTGGTCCCAACCGCGACCGATAAGCCATTCGCCCTCTCGCAAGGATGCGCTTGCTCGCCGCAGGCAAGCGGCCACCGCCTCAAGGCTCGTCAGTCCGGTCAAATCAGCAGTCCGCGCGAGCTGTCCCAACCCGGCCAAATGCACGTGCGCGTCCACCAACCCCGGCAGCACCGTGGCACCCGCCAAGTCGATACAAGGCTCATGCGGCTTGGGCTTTGGTGGGGACAAAAACAACTCCGTGATCTGCCCATGACACACCCGCACAGCCGCAGCGCACGCTGTGGCCTCGTGCAACGTTAGGATGTTGCCATTCACGAGCAGGTACGAATCCGACGGTTTTCGGAGCACGGTCACCACGCTCACCGGTGCCACCGAATCGGCAGCCGCCGCGCTCCCCAAGTGCCCGCCACTGGTGCAAAATGCCCGGCGATGGTCGCTCCACACGCAGCACAAACTCCCGCCCGCAGCTGCCAATCCCCCAGTGTGTAGCCATCCCGCTCGATGACGCGAGCACGACAGGCGGGACAGTAAGTACTTTGTCCGTTAGGGTCAGACAGGTTGCCGGTGTAAACGTAATGCAACCCGGCGGCCTGCGCGCGTGCGCGTGCCCGTAGCAACGTTTCGGCTGGCGTGGGTGAGCGATCCAGGAGTCTGAAATCTGGGTGGAAGACGGTAAAGTGCAACGGCACATTCGGCCCCAGCTCACGCAGATACCAGTCGCACAAGCGGGCCAGCTCGTCGTCACTATCATTCTCATCGGGAATGAGCAGCGTTGTGACTTCCAACCAGACGTTGGTCTCCCGCGCCACATAGCGGAGCGTCTCAAGCACCGGCTGCAGGTGGGCCGCACATTGGCGCTGATAGAACTCTTCGGAGAAGGCCTTGAGGTCGATGTTCGCCGCATCCATCGGCGCAAAGAACCGTGCCCGCGCTGCACTCGTGATGTAACCCGCTGTTACGGCGACAGTTTTGATATCGCGCTGGTGGCACGCCTGGGCAGTGTCGATGGCGTATTCATGAAACACCACGGGATCGTTGTAGGTAAACGCCACTGCCGTTGCACCGGTACGGCAAGCCGCGTCGGCAATGGCGTCCGGCGCAGCTGCATCCAACCGTCGGTCCAGCTCGCGCGCCTTGCTCATCTCCCAGTTCTGACAGAAGAGACATCCCAGGTTGCAACCCGCCGTGCCGAACGACAACACCCCGGTACCTGGATAGAAGTGGTTGAGCGGTTTCTTTTCGATGGGATCGATGCAAAAGCCGGTGGACCGGCCATAGGTGGTTAGGACCATTTCCTGGTTGCGGGCCTCGCGCACAAAACAAAAACCCCGTTGGCCCTCTGAGAGCGTGCAGGCTCGCGGGCATAGTTCACACACAACCCGGCCGTCGGCGAGCGACTTGAAATACTCGCCGCGCACGACGAAAGGCTCTATCTCGATGCGTCCCTGGTCCATGACTGCAGTCTAGGCCCGATTGCAGCCCGCGCAAATCTTCACAACAACCCGCACACAAGCGATAGACCGGCCTATACTCGGGTGCTACATTCCGCGCTATGGTTGAGGGAGGGCCAGTTGCGCCGCGTTTTATCGTTACGGTCTATTTGACGACCGGCGATGAGATGCAGCCGTTTGGGCGCACGCGCGACCTGAGTATTACCGGTGCCTTCGTCGAAACCGAGGCCAGGCCCGACATCGGCTCGGTGCAAGAGTTGGCAATTGTGTGGGGCGATGACACGTTGTTTTGCACGGCCCGCGTGATTCGCCACACCGCAGACGGCATTGGCATCGCGTTTGTAGAACCCGATGCGGGCTTGTTGCGCGCAGTGCAAGAGATTACCGACACCGCACCGGTTCGAGAGCGAGCGATCTAGCGACGACACCTACTTTAACCAGCCGCTCACCTGCACCAACATTTGGGTCCCTGAAATTCCCGACAGGCCGTCGGGATCACCCGCGGGGGTCACGGCGACACTGGGAAACCACATCGTGACTTCTGGGAGCCACGGCGCCCAGGCCGCACCTCCCCCCTCGTCGGTAATCCCCACAGCGGCGCCCGCCGGTTGTTCCCAGTCAAAAAAGCTCGTCGCCACGGTACCGACCACCAGGCCTAGGGCACTGCCCGCAGCAATCCCCAGCTTCGGATTCACCTTGTCGGCAGCCAAGTTCGCCACAGACAGCCCCGTCACCAGGCCGACGCCCCCCGCCACGCTGATCCATGCGAATTGTTTCGGCGGCATCTTGACCAACTCGCTAACCGCGAGCGAGGTTGCCATCAGCGTCAAATCGGTCGCCACCGCTGTCGCACCCACGCCCAACGAAACCACG
>JAKLEG010000226.1 GCA_022703175.1 Myxococcota bacterium
CCAGCGCTTCGAAGCCGACCGCATCGCCAGTGCGCTCGATGGCCAACGCCAGCTCCAGCTGCGCGCTGGGCTTGCCGCCGGTCAAATCGCTGATGTGACGGTAGAGGGCCACGGCCTCCGGGCCATCGCCCCGGGCGGCTTGGTCCCGCAGCTGGGCAATTTCGCGGGCGCAGACGCGGGCGAACAGGCTCGGTTGTCGGAAGCGCTCTTCAGCAATGCGCCCTTCGCGAGGTGTTAACACCAGCGTGTCCAAAAAGGCGTGCCATTCGGTGACCAACGCGGCAAGCGGGCGTCCATAGCTCGCCTCAAAATCGCCGGTTCGATAAGCCTGCAAAAAATGTTCGGGGGCGTCGTGGTTTAGCAAGTAGCGGACAAACGAGCCTGCCGCAGTGTAGGTGCGACTCGGCGCCTCGCTCCAGAACCCCACCGGGTTCAGCATCGCGGCCACGTCGGGGAGGATGTTACGCTCGCGCATCGCTTGGGCCAGGCGGTCGTGATCCAAAGGTCCGCGTTCGAGCGTGATGGCTTCTGCGAGCCCTTCGACCAACCCCATGTTGATGAGCACGCCATAGCGCGCGGGCACCTTGAAGGGGCCGGTCGCAAGCTCGGCGGCCACCGCGTGCACGAGCTCATGGGCCAACACCGGGTGGGGCACGCTTAGCTCGTGAATATGGATCTCGTGCAGCCACGGTTTGGCGATCATCGTGGTGCGACCGCCCATGAGGTGCGCCTTGGTGTCAGCGTCAGGGTAGATATAACTGTGAATTGGCACCGCTGGCTCAATGCCTAGGCGTGCGGCGATCTGGTGCAGCTGGAACGCATGCTCGTCGGCGAGGGCGCGTCGTTCCTTGTGCGTGACTTGTGCGGGCAAGTGCAGCACCAACCCGGGGCGTCGCTCGACAACGGGTAGCGCCCGCTCGATTTGGGCGCGGGTCACGCGAAAGCCCAACGCCGCTCCCAGGGGCAGCTCTACCAGGTAGCAGGCACTGACCAGCGTGAGCGCGGCACCCACGGCTTGCGCGCGGCTCATGCGATGGCGGTGTTGCCAGAGTGTGAGCGCAGCACCCAACGCGAGCAGGCGCAACAGGGTCAGCGCGCGGAAGGCCCATAAGGTAGGCCCAATGCGCATCGCTTCGTCGTAGATGCTGCCGGCAAAATATCCCCAGGCATGGTCATAGGCGAAAATCGGTGGGTCGAGGTACAGCCGTAGGAGCGCGTCGCCAAGCGGCAGCACCAACACAAGCGTGGCGAGCGCTCGGCGCGACCAAGCGGGGCGGTTGTGAGTTATCTGGCCCACCAACGCACCCCACATGCCCAGATAGCAGGCTGATGGTACGGGCAAGAGCGCAAAGAAGGCCAGACCCTCGGCATAGTCGCAGTTCTTCACCCAAATGGCGTTGGCGCTCATCACGAGCAAGGGAGGCAGCAGTGGAAGGAGGGTTGAGGCAATCGTCAATCCGACGAGCTTTGGGGCAGGGCGGTCAGTGCGCCCCAGCCTAAGGCCAATGAGTAGACTCGGCACGGCGCAGGCGAGTGTGAGGGCGAAGGCAAATTCGTACCCCAAGAGATTCAACAGTGGGACCTGCGTGAGCACCAGGGCCAACGCGGTGAGCCCTAGGCTGGCGACGACGACGAGGCGTCCGGGGTTCATGAACGGCGAAAGAGCACAAGCCGTGCGGGGCGGCAAGCAGTGGACCGTGCTGGTTCGAGGTGCGGAGATGGATGCGACGTGAGGCTTTGTGCTTGGCCGGCGTCGCGCAAGCTAGTTGGCGTTCTGATACCGGAGGGGCCAGTGGCTCGATGGTCGCGAACGACGTCTTTTATGTTGAGGCTTGGGGCCACGATCGCCCTATTTCTCGGCGCCCATCCCGTGAGCCTTGGCGAGCTCTGGAGCATCGTAGTCTGGTGCCACACGGAGGAGCACTGCAGGGATCAGCGTGTTCAAGACTGCAAAAACCACCAACCCACCATATAGGTCGCTCGCCAATGCGAACTGCTCGCGCAAGATTTGCGCTAGCACCAGTGTGAATACCAACGTGGGAACTAGCGATAAACCGACTCGGAAGCCATCGCGCCAGGGCTCTTTCAATAACAAGCGTCGGAGCACCATTGTTAGGGCCACGCGCAAGGGCGAGATGGTGATCGTCAATCCGAGTCCCAAGGGCAGGGCCATGCCACTAAAATCCTCACGGCGAATCGCCAGCCCGGCCTTGAAGAAGTAGAAAGGGATGAAGAACGACGCAAACAGCTCCACGGCCGATAGCAGCCGATGCTCAACCAGCACAGGCATCTGGTGTCGCAAACGAACGGCAGTGGCACCTACTACAAAGGCACCAACCAGATAATAGACGCCGAGAGCCTTGGTGACCGAGGCGCAGATCAAGGCCAGAACCAGGAGGAATGCAAACTCGGACTTTGGCGCATGGGGAAGAATCCGTTTTGCAAAGAGTTCAAACAACATGGGGAGTGCCACGACCATGAGAATGAGCACCGCAAGCGATCCGGTGAACTGCAATGGACTCTGCACCTGAATGGTAATGAAGAGTGCAACAAGGGCCAATAGCTCGGCGACAATGGCCTTGGATCTCACCCAGAACTGTTGGTTGTCGGAGAGACCCCAACCTCCCAACGAATCCAGGATGAAGCCGGCAGACGGAGTAACCACGGCGAGGCCGAACAATACTGCGGCGCGCCAGTTGAGATGTGCAAAACGCGCGATCGTGAACGCAACGATCATTAAGAGACCAGCCTGCAGGACAGTGTGCGTCACAAGCGTGCGCAGTTCGGGGCGCAGTTCTGCGAAATCTGCCTCCAGCCCGGCAAATAGGAACAACGCGACGATACCTAACAACGCGAAGGTAACGATGGTCGCATCGTCCTGGAGGAGACCGAAACCCATCCCCAGAACACCACCAAGGGCAAGGCATGAGATCGCAGTTGGAATCCGATAGCGCTGGAGCAGTCGGGGAACCAGGAATAGGCCGACCGCTAGGATTAGGTATTGCGCCTCATGGTTCATGCTGGTTCTCGGTGTGAATCGACGTGAGAACGTGACAAGCCAACGGGGTGCGCGGTTGTCAGCAGCAAACGGCCAACTCCAAGTCCAATCACAGCTGCCAATCCGCTTCCGATAAGAATTCCAACCTTCGCACTGTCAAGAAGTGTCGCGTCGATGAACGCAAGCTGGGCGATGAACAGCGCCATTGTGAAGCCAATACCAGCCAACAGGCCAAGCACAACGAAGTGTCTGAAGGATGTGTGAGGCGGCGCAGTTGCAAGGCGCAGCTTCAGCGCGAGAACGCAGGAGCCTACGACTCCCAGCGGCTTGCCGACGAGTAGGCCTACGGCCACGGCCAGCGCGACACCGGAAGATGAGCCATTTGCGCCCGGTAGACTCACCGTGACGCCAGCGTTTGCCAAGGCAAATAGCGGCATGATTAGGAAGGTGACCCATGGATGCAGCAGCGACTGTAGGAACTCTGCAGGCGATTTTTGAGTGGTCTGCGCCAACTGTGCATTGGGAAACGGCCGTGCCGGCGTGAGTAGCCCCAGCGCGACACCTGCAATGGTGGGGTGGATGCCGGCAGCATATGTGAGACTCCAAAGGGCCATTCCTGGAACTAGATAGGCAAACGGCGAGCGAATTCTGAGACGCTGCATTCCTAGGATGGCGCCGATGCACAGGCCCGCCCATGCGAGTGCTTGGGCGTTGATGCCCGATGAATAGGCAAAGGCAATCACGAGGATGGCGCCCAGATCATCGATGACCGCGAGGGCCAAGAGCAGGATTCGCAAGCCGGGAGGAACGCGTGTGCCAAGCAAGCTGAGGATGCCAACAGCAAAGGCTATGTCGGTTGCCATCGGCACACCCCAGCCGCTGCGGGTTTCGGGGGCATGCGCGAAGACAAGATAGATCACCGCAGGCGCCACCATGCCGCCAAGCGCGGCGACAGCCGGAAGTGCTGCCCGCCGCCATTGGCTAAGCGCTCCGCCTTGGAGTTCACGGCGAATCTCCAAGCCAACGGCAAAGAAGAAGATCGTCATCACGCCGTCATTTACAAACCACCCCAACGAGCGCTCGAAATGCCACGTTCCCCACTCGAAGCCGAGCGGGAATTGCCAAAGCGCAGTGTAGCTCTGGGCTAGAGCTGTGTTCGTCCATATCAAGGCCGCAGCCGTCACCAGCAGCAGTAGCAACCCGCCTGCGACATCGGAGTGAACAAACATCCGCAACCGCGTGATAGGGTTACGCTCGCCTTGAGGTGAGTGCGTCACTAAAGTACCTCGCTCCAGGAAGGGGCCGCTGCAAATGCTGCGTGGATGACGCCAGCATGAGAGTATGCCTGTGGAAAATTGCCCCACAAGGCGCCGGTGTCAGGTGCTAGGTCTTCGCTTAATAGTCCCAGAGGGCTTGAGACAAGCAGGAGCCGCTCCATGACGAGACGGGCCTCGTCAAGGCGATTCACATGCGCGAGAGCTTCGACCAGCCAGAAGCTGCACAAGGTGAAAGCGACGGCAGGTGTTCCGAAATCGTCGGGCGCGTTATAGCGCTTCAGGAATCCACTCAGATCTAGTTCCTTTCGAATGGTATCGACGGTACCCATCTGGTGAGGATCGCCGGGGGGAAAGAAACGCAAGGTTACCGCTTGCAACAGAGCCGCATCAAGCGTTCGGCCACCAAACTCAGCTACCAGACAGTGTCGCTCTGGGCAGGTGGCCTCTGCAAGAATGCGTTGGCGCAATGCCGCCGCTGTCGCAGCCCAGTCACACCGAGTCCGCAGCGTGTGGTGTTGAGCAATAGTTGCTGTGCGATCTAGGCCGGCCCAACACATCAGTGCAGTGAAGGTTTGTGGTTTGCGTTCTGAACGGAATTCCCAGATCCCGGCGTCAGGTTGTCCGGCGACTGCTGCCGCCTTCTCCGCCAGATCCGAGACAAGGCGCACCGCGCTCGGCGTGACGGCGCCCTTGAATCGCGCATCCAAGAACAGCGGGCTGAGCGCCAATATCATCTCACCAAAGACGTCGTTCTGGCGATGGCTCGCTGCCTGATTGCCGATGCGTACCGGTCCCTCGTTTTGAAACCCTGGCCAATTGGGCAGGATCTGCTCATCGAGGTCATTGCTGCCATCGACGCGGTACAATGGTGGCAGGTTCAAGTCGGGGGCGGCCGACGCAACGTTGAGAAGGAAGTGTAGGAATTGCTCGCGTTCCTCAAATTGCCCAAGAAGTCGAAACGCGTTCAACGTATAGTAAGCGTCGCGGAGCCAGCAGTACCGGTAGTCCCAGGTGCGACCGGAGCCCGGCGATTCCGGGATCGATGTGGTCGTCGCTGCAACGATGGCTCCTGTGTCTTCAAAACAATGGAGCTTCAGTGCCAGGGCCGACCGGATGACTTCGTCTTGGTAGAGGGGAGGAATATCGCATTGTTTCACCCACCTCTGCCAATACGCTACGGTCTCTTTCAAGAAACGATCACAAAGCGCCGGCAAAGGCTCTTCAACGGGTGAACCCCATGACAGAACAAAGCATTTGCGTTCGGTCAGCGCGAACGGCTCACCCTTCAGGTATGACAGGGGCGCGTCTGTGGTAAGTCGCAACTCCGCATCATAGCCTGCGTACGAAATATGATGTGAGCCAAGCTCCGTGCGAGGCGGTTGTGCTGTCCACCCGAGGACCGGTGCGCATAAGACGCGGATACGCGGTGTCCCCGTAAGCGGTTCGACGATGCGTATGAATTTCGTGGGCCTAAAGCTGCGCGAATACAGCTCGAACCTGGGAGCAAAATCTACGACACGAAAGCTACCCTCGCGCGACGTGAACGTTGTTGTGAGCACGTTGGTGTTGGTGATGTAGCTTTGGACGCCGTTGCTTCCATCTGCCGGACGTATCGCGAATGCACCACCGTTCTGTTCGTTGAGTAGCGCTCCGAACACTGGAGGAGAATCAAAACGCGGTAAGCAACACCAAACTATCGTCCCGGAGCGATGGACCAGCGCTGAGGCCTGACAATTCCCAATGAGAGCCAGCTCTTTGACCTGCATGGCGAGACTGTAATAGAAAATAGTTGGACATCCAAATAAAAAGTGCAATACTCGAAACATGTATCGCACGATGCGGTTTCTTCTCGTCCTGAGTGTGGCGATGGCGGGTCTGAGCGCGGCCAGCTATTTCGTTTTAAATCGGCTAACGCGAAGTTGGTTCGAAAAAGATCTGCGGCTACGTACCGACCTTGCAGTGTCTTCAGCTCGCCGAAGTCTCACGGAGGCGATTCGGGTAGAACCGTCAAAACTCGCATTCGTCCTCGACGATATCACTCATGACGAGCGGATTATGGGAGCGGCCGCATGTGGCCTCAGCGGGCAAACGCTGGCACACACAAACGCGTTTCCTTCCGAGTTTTCGTGCACGGCCGTGGTGGCTAGGATCAGGCGCGAGGGAGCCGAGGGGAATGACTACTGGTCTATGGTTTCCGCCATGCCACTTGGCGACGTCCACTTGGGAGCGGCGCGCCTCGTTGATGGTGAAGAGTCACTCGGCTGGATTCTGTTGGTTCACGACCTAAGCTCGTGGAGTCGCCGTGAGAACACAACCGGCGGCATTCTCATAGGCGCCCTCTTCATCTTGGCTCTGGCAGCGGCCGTCGTGACCATCTTCGCGGCACGTTTTTCTAAGCGGGACTGGCTCGTGGATCTCCAACGAGCGCTGGCTGGTGACGAACCGGGTGAGTTTCAGCCATTGGTTCGTGATGTTAGGGCGCTGGCGGACCGCCTAGCGAGTGAGCGCGAAACGGAGGTTCGTGCAGGACCTTGGAACGCCGAGCGCCTTCGCAGCGCACTGCGTCACCATCTCCACGGCGAACGTATCGTCGTACTCGCAAACCGCGAGCCGTACATTCACCAACGCTTGGGGAGTGAGATCACGGTGCAGCACCCGGCAAGTGGCTTGGTGACAGCGTTGGAACCAATCATGCGAGCCTGTTCGGGGGTTTGGGTTGCCCACGGTAGTGGCTCTGCTGACCGGGAGACGGTTGATGTGAAGAACCACGTGCGAGTTCCTCCCGGCGAGGAGTCGTACGTCCTTCGTCGAGTCTGGCTTAGCGAGGAGGAGGAAGATGGTTATTACTACGGATTCTCCAACGAAGGTCTATGGCCGCTGTGTCACCTGGCGCACGCTCGGCCGATCTTTGGGGCCCGAGATTGGGAACAATACGTCAGTGTGAATGAGCGGTTCGCTGAGGCAGTCAGCGAGGAAGTCGACTCCGACGATCCTATCGTACTGGTCCAGGATTACCACTTCGCGTTGGCACCCCGCATGATTCGTAAACGATTGCCCCGCGCTACGATCCTGACATTTTGGCATGTGCCGTGGCCCAATGCTGAACGAATTGGTATCTGTCCTTGGCGTGAGGAACTCATTAGCGGCATGCTCGGTTCCAGCATTCTGGGGTTCCACACCCAGCAACACTGCAACAACTTCATCGATTCGGTCGACGCATTCATGGAAAGCCGTATCGATCGCGAAACACGTGCCGTGGTCCAGGGCTCGCGACGGACGTTGGTCCGCCCATACCCTATCTCCATCGAATGGCCGGTACGGTGGGTAGAGACACAGGCCTCCGTGGCAGAATGTCGCATGTCCGTCCGGCGTGACCTGGGTTTGCCAGCTGACACGCTGCTGGGAGTCGGCGTCGATCGGTTGGATTACACCAAGGGTGTGGAGGAGCGGTTGGCCGCAGTGGATGAACTGCTTACACGACACGAAGGCTTCCGGGGGCGGTTTGTTTTCGTCCAATTGGCAGCACCGAGTCGCACGAAGATCGACCGCTATCGTGAACTCAACGAGCGGGTTGAATCGCTGACGACGAGCATCAATCGCAAATGGGGCCATGAGGGCTATCAGCCGATCGTTCTGCTGCGTTCCCATCATGAGCCAAGTTCCGTGTTTCGGTACTATCGAGCGGCAGACGTCTGTTATGTCAGCAGCTTGCATGACGGCATGAACCTTGTTGCCAAGGAGTTCGTAGCGGCACGAGATGACGAACAGGGCGTCCTCGTCCTGAGTCAGTTCACGGGTGCGGCGCGTGAGCTTACCGAAGCGCTCATCGTGAATCCGTATGATCTCCAACAGGCAAGTGAAGCCTTGGCCGTCGCGTTGAACATGCCGGCCGCCGAACAACGAGAGCGCATGCGTTCCATGCGCCGGTTGTTGGCCGAGTTCAACGTCTACCGTTGGGCGGGACGTATGTTGGTCGACGCCGCGGAACTCAGGCGGCGTGAACGCATGGTAGGCAGGCTAAGCGCCTTTCGCGTTACCTGAGGACCTGAAGCGATGCAGTATCTGTTTTCAAAGGCGAACCACTCTCTCATTGCACAGATTGCCTGGTCGAAGGTCTTGCTTGCGTTCGACTACGACGGCACGCTGGCCCCAATTGTTGAGGACCGCGGGGCGGCCCAGATGCGACCGCGTACCTGGAGGCTCATGCGTGAGCTTTGTGATCTTTACCCCTGTGCGGTTGTCTCCGGTCGCAGTGTGAGGGATGTGCGGAAAAGGGTTGAGGGTTTGCCGCTCGCGGCAGTTGTCGGCAACCATGGTCTTGAACCTGGAGGGCGGCTGCAAGAATACCGAACACTGGTGTCGCAGATCCGACCCGCACTTGTTGAAAGCCTGTCGCGTTTTCAAGGGGTTGAGGTCGAGGACAAAACCTATTCGCTAGCAATTCACTATCGTCGCGCTCGGGCCAAACGGGTCGTGCGCAGCGCAATAAGAGAACTCTTGTCTGCGACAACGTGGCCGATGCGCATCGTCCCCGGAAAACTTGTTGTCAACGTGGTGCCGCAGGGGGCGCCTCACAAGGGTCAGGCCGTGGAGCGCCTGCGTCGCGCCTTGGGCGTCGACACCGTGTTCTTTGTCGGCGACGACGTCACCGATGAAGACGTGT
>JAKLEG010000227.1 GCA_022703175.1 Myxococcota bacterium
TGCCGCACCTGTCAGGCAGCGACGACCTTTGTCTGGGCATTCCGTGCCCACCGCCGGGGGCCTGCCAACTTCCGGGGCGTTGTGACCCCACCACCGGCACCTGTACCTATGCCGCCGCCCCAGATGGCACCTCGTGTGACGATGGTAATCCGTGCACGTTGGGCGAGCTATGCCAAGCGGGCAGTTGCGCCGGCGGTGCAACACGCACCTGTCCGGCGTTGGATGACTGTCATGATGCTGGCACCTGCGACCCGGTGAGCGGTTGTTCAAACCCCGAAAAGCCGGACGCCACCAGTTGCGATGACCGCAACCCTTGCACCCAAAACGACAGCTGTGCGACAGGCACCTGCACGGGCGCGGCGGTGGCGTGTCCTGCGGCCGCGACCTGTGAGGCCCCAGGCATCTGCAATCCGGCCAACGGCCTGTGTGAATTCACCACCCTCGCCGATGGTAGTGACTGCGAGCCTTTGGCCTCCGACGTTGACCTAGGCCTGTGTATGGCGGGCGCCTGCCTCGTAGGTGAGTGCGTCGCGGTGCCCAAGAGCTGCGCCGCCATAGACCAGTGCCACGAAGCGGGTAGCTGCAACCCCGCCAATGGCGTCTGCTCCACGCCGGTGAGTGGCGATGGCACGACATGCGATGATGGGGATGTTTGCACGGAGAATGATTTTTGCGGCAGCGGCGCCTGCCAAGCAGGATCGGCTATCACGTGCACGACCACGGTGTCATGCCGCGTCGCGGGAGCCTGCGTGCCAGGTGTAGGTTGCGTGGACGAATTGGCCGACGATGACACCCCCTGCGATGACGACAACGCCTGCACGTCGGTGGACCGATGCAAAGGCGGAGCCTGCACTGGCACCACGCCGACGCATTGTATCGCCACCGACAGCTGCCACCGCGCTGGCGTTTGTGACCCAGTCTCGGGACTCTGTTCAAATCCTGCCAAGACCGACGGCACCACGTGTGACGACAACGACGCATGTACGGCTGACACCACCTGCCAGGCGGGCGTCTGTACAAGCGGCACCCCGGTGGTCAGTTTACCTGGCCCCTGTGAGGAAGCGGGTGCCTGCGACCCCGTGACCGGTTGGAGCCACCCCGCCAAAGCCGACGGCACAGGCTGCGATGATAACGACTTGTGCACCGAAATTGATCGTTGCAATGCGGGCCTGTGCGTGGGTGAGAGTCCCATCATCTGCTCACCGCTGTCGGAATGCCACGTAACCGATGGCTGCAATCCCGCCACGGGCCTGTGCGTCCAACGCGCGCTCACCGGCGTTGCCTGCAGCGACGACGGCAACCTTTGCACTGCCACCCAGACGTGCAACCAAGGCAGTTGCGTGGGTGTCGCGAGCGTCGATTGCAGCCAGGCGCCGTGCCTCACCGCCGCGACGTGCGACAGCGCCACAGGCAAATGCGTGGGCACGCCTGCCGGTGATGGTACCGCTTGCGACGATCGCGACGCCTGCACCACCGCTTCTACCTGCAGCTCAGGAAGTTGTGTCCCTGGTACCGCCGTCGCCTGTGGGGCAATGGATGCCTGCCATGCGGCAGGCGTGTGTGACTCTGCCAGTGGCAGTTGCACGAATCCCGTCAAGAGCGTGGTACCAGCGTGCAGCCAAGGCGTCTGCTTCGCCGATGCGACGCGCGTCTGGGGCTTAGGTTTTGTTGGCACCCAAAGTTCGCCGTTGGGCGCCGCGGGCGTGGCCTCGCTCGACTACGACGGCGACGGCTATCTCGATTTGGCTGTGGCGGGTGAAGGCGGTGGCTTGCACCTGCTGCGCAATTCACAAAACCTGGGTTTAGAAGATGTGACGGTGTCTGCGCACCTACCCACCACCTTGGGCAGCGATAGCACCCCCAGTGGCGTGGTGGTGGCCGATTATGACAACGACGATGACCCAGATCTGCTGGTGTTGACCTCCGGCCGCAATCGCCTCTACCGCAACGATGGCGATGGCACATTTGTAGACGTCACCGTCAGCGCCGGCCTCACCGACGCCGCTTGGAGCACCACGGCAAGCTTCGCAGATATCAACCACGATGGTTGGCTTGACCTGTACGTGGGCAACTATGTCGCCGGCTACGTGGCCCCCAACTACCTGCCCGCGCCCAACCATTTCTATCGAAACGATGGTGACGGCACGTTTACCGAGATGGCTGAGAGCTACGGCATCGCCGGCAATGGCTTCACGCTTGCCGCGTTGTTCTCCGACGTCAATGGTGACACCTGGCCGGACCTGTTGGTTTGCAACGACGTCATGACCGCAGGCAACGAAGCGAACCGCGTCTACCTCAACCAAGGCGCGCTTACGCCAGCCACCTCCGCAGCGTGGTTTGTCGAAAGCGCCACCGCGATGAACGCTGGTTTGAGCATGCGTTGCCGGGGCATTGCTGCCAGCGACTACGACAACGACGGAGATCTGGACTACTTCTTCGCCAATGTCGGCAATAGCGTGTTGCTACGCAATGACGGCACAAGCTTCACCGATGTGGCAGCGGCGGCCGGCACCCTGCTAGGCCACGACGCCTGCGACGTCGCAGCGACCACGGCCAGCTGGGGTGGTGGGTTCGCAGACTTTGACCGAGACGGCCAATGGGACCTCTACGTAAGTAACGGCACGGTGACCATTGCAGGCACCGTGGTGGCCCCCTACGAAGCCAATGCCGTGCTCAAAAACGCCGCCGGCATCTTCACCGATGTTGCTGCCTCCTCGGGCGCGGCCGATTCCAGAGCTGCGCGCGGCGCAATCCTCGTGGATCTCGACAGCGACGCGGCCATGGATGTGGTCCAAACCAACACCAATGGTTCTGCTGTGTTCTTACACAACGTCACCAGTACCGGAGGCGGCTGGCTCAGAGCGACGCTCACCGGCAGACGCAGCAATCGCGAAGGCCGCGGCGCCTATGTCAAAGTCACCGCGGGCGGCACCACACGCCTGGCCGAGGTCGGCAGCAGCACCGGGTTTGCATCCACGGGTGAAGTGAGCACCCTCTTCGGCTTGGGATCCGCAACCTATGGAGACCTGGAGGCCCGGTGGCCCTTGGGCACAACCCAGCGACTGTATGATGTCGCCCAGGCTACTCATGTAACTCTGGTGGAGCCGGCAGTCACCGCGGGTGCCGTCACACCCAACCACACAAGCGTGGCCGAGAACACCAGTGTAAGTGCAAGCACCACGCTCACCAACGCCACGGGTTCCGGTGTTCCGGTAAGCTACCGCGCCGAGCTGCATGCCGATGGCCTCGTGTTGGCCACTGGGAGTCCAACCACTATCACGGTCGGAAGCTCCGGCGGCTCGGCGATCTCCTGCTCGGTGACGGTCCCCGCCAACGCCTCGGGAGGTGCAAATCGCGCCGCTCGCCTGGTGGTCGTTGTGACTGAAGGCATGGCCCGAACCGATGCGAGGGTCGCCGTGACAATCACGCCGTAGGCGGGCCCCATGCGCGCCTGACGATCGCCGACCAACCCTGCTCCCCCCTCACTCCGGACGCACACCACCGCCTCTTGCGGTTTTCACGGCGTCCCGCCATTCTCCGACGGCAACCAGAGCTGCGTGCTGGTCGCCGGGCGTGGCAGACATTGTTTTGTACAAAGGGGCGGACCATGATCCTGATAACCTGTTTGACCTTGGTGTTGGGCGCCGCCCCGCCACAAACCCACACCATTGCGGTGATGAAACTGCGGCTTGAGACCCCTATCCCAGAGGGGGTCGGCCGCACGCTGGACGAAGTGTTGATGGAGGCGCTGGCACAACACAAGAGCCTACACGTCATTGGTTACAGCGATATCGTCGCGCTCGTCGAACAAGAAGCAAATCGCCAGGTGCTGGGGTGCGAATCCAACGTCTCCTGCCTCGCGGAGGTGGGCGGCGCGTTGGGGGCCTCGCTGCTCCTGGACGCTAGCATCGGTGCGGTTGGTAAAGAGTACGTATTGAACGTCAAACTCCTGGACGTCACGAGTGTTACCGTGTTGGGGCGTGCCTCCGAAACCGTGCAAGGCGACGAATCCAACATGATAGGCGGGCTACGCCGCGCGGTCATGCAAACACTTAAGGCCGCCACCACCTCTGAAACACCGCGGGGCAAAGCGTTAGCGACCAGCCTCGGCTGGCAACCGATTGGAAAATTGCGTGAGCTGGCTCCGTGGCTCGGGCTAGGGGCCACCAGCGTGCTTTTGGGCGTGGGCGCAACGTATGGCGGTTTAGCGCGCCGAGAAGCCGCTGAGGCTAGAGATCGTGTGCGCGGCACCCCCGAGTGGCAACGCAGCCGCGACGCTACCGAGCAGAAGGCGCTCCTGGCCGACACCCTGTTCGTCGCCGGGGGCGTGGCCGCATTGGGCACCGCGGCCCTGTTCTTTTGGAACAGCGACGTGGCAGGCGGCGTGATCACGAACGTGGCTCCGAACCCCCATGGCGTGGACGCCCATGTGAGTTTCACGTGGTAACCGAGAGGAACCCGATGCGCCGAATTCTGATGGCTGTTTGCACAGCTCTTACAGCTTCCGCCTGCTCCTTCACTCTCGATTCCGCGGGCAAACCCTGCACCCTCGATCGCGACTGTGCCGCAAGCCAAGCGTGCCACGCCGGTTGGTGTGAGCCCGCAGCCCATGGCGGCGGTGGCGGGGATACCGCAACCAGCGGCGACGACGTAAATACCGGCGCCGACACCACGGTGTGCACGACGTTAGCGTACCGACGCTGTGTGAGCGACGACGTGCATTCCTTCGATTCGTGTGGCACCGACGAAGGCCTGGCGATGGATTGCAACGTCCGGATGACCTGCGTTGAGCCCTCAATGACCGACGCCGAATGCCAATGTCGCAACCATTGGGAAGGCAGCGCTTGTGAGGACTGCCCTGACAACTACGACCCGAGCGCCGACTGCAACTATTGCCTGGCGGGTTACGACCCCTTGAGTAACTGCACCACGTGTTTGGGGCATCGCGACCCGGCTACCGCTTGCGCCACCTGCCTGCTCGGCTGGGCAGATAGGGACGATGACTGCGACACCTGCGTACGCCACGCCGATGCCAACATTGGCACCTCGGGCGATGGCCGCACCTGGCTCAGCGCCCAAAGCACACTGCAAGGCGCCATCTTCGCGGCCGAGCAGGCCACCCGCGGGATTACTGGCAACAACGCCGACCCCGAAACCTGCAACGTTTGGGTCAAGGCCGGCAATTACACTCCCACCGCGGGCAGCGACCAGACGCGGTCCTTCTTGATGCGCGCAAACGTTAATATTTACGGGGGTTTTCCGGCCGCAGGCGCACCTAGCTTCGACGATCGCGATCCGACCAACCACGAAACGATTCTTACGGGTAACACCGGCACCGGCGTCGTCTGCCACGTGGTCACTGGCGCAAGTGATGCGATGCTGAGCGGCGTTACGATCACCGGTGGTGCGACCGGCGTCGAGGCATGCAGCGACCCAGTCACGGGTGCCGGCGTGCTCCTCCACGATGCATCACCCACGCTTGAGGATTGTCGGATCATGGGCAACGCCGGGAGTGGCATCGCCGCTGGAGCCCGGGGCAATGGCGGCGGTCTTGCGGCCCTTGGCACCTCCGCTCCCGTGTTGCGACGCTGCGTGTTTGAGAACAACACCGCCCAAGATGGCGGCGGCGCCATCTACGCCGACGCTGGCACTGCCTTAACCATTGAAGCCTCGACGTTCGTCGGCCAACACCTAAACGGCGGCATGGGTGGCAGTCGCGGTGGTGGCGCGATCTACCTGAACGGTTCAGCGACCGCGGTCATCAACGAAGCTACCTTCATCAGTAACCAAACTGGCAGCGCCGACAACAGTCGCGGCGGTGCCATCCGATTGGGCAGTGGGTCGCTCACGCTCTCCCGCTGCACGTTTGACGGCAACAACAGCCCCTGGGCCGGCGCCATCGTCGTGGAGGAGGCCGGCACCCTCACCGCAAACGATTGTTCCTTCACCGCCAATGTCGCGCGCAGCGACAGCTCGGCCATTGGCAACGGCGGCGTCATCTACATGGCGGCGGGCACGGCCGTTTTCAATCGCAGCGTATTCACGAACAATCACGGCAACGCCATTCGCCCCAAAGGTGGCGCGCTCTATTTGGCGAGCGGCGTCAGCGCCAAGTTCATTAACGTCGTGATGAGCGAAAACACGGCCAGCGGCGGCCCTTTTGGCTATGGCGGCGCCCTGTACCTGGAAACGGGCGCCTCCGCGGCCTTCATCAACAGTACCGTGTTCGGCAATGTTGTCGGCTCCAGTGGTGGCACCACCGCGGGCGGCGGCATCTACGTGGGCAGCTCCGACAACATCACGCTGCTGAACTCCATCGTGTGGGGCAACATAAAAGATGGTGGCCCCGAGGGTTTGAATAACTATCCCGCCGCTAGCACCGACCGCGTGCGCAGCAACGTACTCCAAGATGGACCGATGACGGGCTACTCCGGCAAAGGCAACACGATGAGCGACCCGTTGTTTGTCGGCGGCACCCCCACAGACCTGCATCTCACCAGCGACTCGTCGGCCAAAGACCGCGGCACAGCCCGTAGCTCCAGCGGCATCGACGCCGATATTCCGCTCACCGATCTCGATGGCAAAACACGCCCCCAAGGCGGTGCCTGGGATGCCGGTGCCTATGAACTCTAGCGTCTAGGTCGCTATCGAAAACAGTAGCAGGCACCTGCAGTTAGGAGACCCCGAATGGACCTGAGCGCCACTCTATGCGCCAACACCAGCATGGTTCCAGCATGAATACAGTGGTAAGAGCGGCCGGTCCCGCGCACCTAGAATCGCTCCGGTTGGGCGCGCCCACGGCCGCCACCGTAAAATGGAAGATCGCCATGACGAGAGCACGACAGGTCGTTGCCATTGAGGTGTTGCTGCGGGCCACGCTGGTGTTGGCCAACGCGTTGCTCATGGCATGCAGCCACGCCGAGGCCACCATCGGCACCCGTGACCTTCTGGCGTTAGTTCGCACCACCCCCATCGACGCCGGGCATACCGCCTGCGCCGTGTTCGATGCCGATGGCACATTGTGGGATTTTGACCTGAGCGGCACGCTCACCGAACAAACCCTTGTCCACAAGCGCGCCAGCGACGCCGGTCTGCCCGCTCTCAACGCCTCGCTGCAAAGCTTCGGCCTGCCCGCAGCCACCGACATCTATGCTGCGGCCCAAGCGATGACCAAGGCCTACGAAACCAAACAGCTTTACGCCATCGGCGAGACTCAGGGCTTGGATGAAGATGCGGTCAACGTACGCATCTGGCCACAGTACAACTGGCTATACGTGGACCAGAGGCCCGCGGAGTTGGAACAACTCGCCACACAGCTAATGGTTGAGCAAGCTTACGACGCCCGCATCTTTGCCGGCATGCGCGCGGTGATCGGCGCGCTCCGAGAGCGGCAGTTTCATGTGTACGTGATTAGCGGCGGCGTCCACGAATTCGTGGTCGCAGGCGCCGCGCGCCTAGGCTTTAGCCCCGTTGAGGCCCATGGCCTGAAGCTCGTGGTGCAAGATGGTCGGCTCACCCCCCAAGTTGTTGCGCCCGTGCCCTACAAACAAGGCAAAGCCACCTTGGCCCTGCAGCTATGCGGTGGCAAACCGTTGTTCGCGTTTGGCGATTCGGTCGCCACCGGGGACGCCGCCATGCTGCAATTGGCAGCCATCCCTGTCGCTGTGCGTCCTCACGGCCGGCACCTGACCGCAGCGCACACACAACAGATGCGCATCTACGAACACCCGGAAACAGGTGACGCCCCCTAATCCCAGGCGTGCTCTGGTTCTTCACCCACCGACAGGAGTGCTATGCAACCGCAAATGGGAGCTTCCCACATGAACGCAACGACGGCTCCGCGAGCCCAGCTAGGCAAGTACGCCTGGTTGTCAATTGCCGCGGCGCTCGCGACCATCGGGCTGAAGCTTGCAGCCTATCTCCTCACCGACTCAGTAGGGCTACTCTCTGATGCGCTAGAGTCCGGCGTCAACCTTGTGGGCGGCATCATGGCATTGGCGATGCTTACCATTGCCGCACGTCCACCCGACGACGAGCACAGCTTCGGTCACAGTAAGGCGGAGTATTTTTCGAGCGGCACTGAAGGCACGCTCATTCTGATTGCCGCCTTGAGCATCGCGGCCACAGCCATTGAACGACTGCTGCACCCAAAACCCATTGAGCAGATTGGTCTGGGCCTCGGCGTGTCGGTTGGAGCTTCCCTCATCAACCTGGCAGTCGCTCTGGTGCTGCTCAAAGCCGCCAGACAGAACCACTCCATCACGCTGGAATCGAATGCCAAGCACCTGCTCACCGATGTGTGGACCTCGGCGGGCGTCGTTGTGGGCGTAGGTGCCGTGGCGGTTACCGGCTGGAACCCCCTCGACCCCATGGTTGCGCTCGTGGTGGCCGCCAACATCGTGTGGACCGGGGTCGGCATTGTGCGCCGCTCGGTGCAGGGTTTGATGGACACGGCACTGCCAACGGCCGAACTCGATCAGATCCGCGCCGTCTTGGAGCGTTTCGTGGTCGAGGGCGTGCGCTACCATGCGTTGCGCACCCGGGCAGCAGGTGCGTCCCGTTTTGTTTCGGTGCATGTGCTCGTGCCCGGGACCTGGAGCGTTTACGACGGCCATCAACTGTTGAACCGCATTGAGGCCGAGATCAAACGAACACTACCGAACACCACGGTGCTAACCCACCTAGAGCCCCAGGAGGATGAAACTGCTTGGGAAGCGCCGACGGAGTTGTAACAGTATCAGCCCCACTCAGGGGCGAGTGCGGCCGCTGCAGGTCTGACTGGAGCACAGGTGTGGGAAGCGACGCGGCTTTGGCGCGCCGTAGGAATCGAAAGACACCGACGCTAGCAGGAGCATCAGCCGAAGCCAAAACGTGCGAAACCGTTGCGACTCGGTAAACCAGGGCTCCGGTCACTCGGTC
>JAKLEG010000228.1 GCA_022703175.1 Myxococcota bacterium
TGCCCGCGCCACAGTGGCGGGTACCCCACTCAATCCTCAAGAGCTGAAAGCGGTCGATGCCTTTTGGCGGGCCAGCAACTACCTGGCTGCCGGGATGATCTACCTACAAGACAACCCGTTGCTGCGCCGCCCGCTGGCCCCCGAGCAAATTAAGAACCGGCTCTTGGGCCACTGGGGCGCAAGCCCAGCACTATCATTCGCCTACACGCATCTGTCACACGCCATCAAGAAACTTGAGGCCGAGATGATCTTCTTGGCTGGCCCTGGGCACGGCGCCCCCGGCGTGTTGGCGCCCCTCTACCTGGAAGGTAGCTACTCGGAGATTTACCCGGACAAAAGCCAAGACGAAGAAGGGATGCTGCGCTTCTTCAAACAGTTCTCATTCCCTGGCGGCATCGGTAGCCATTGCACCCCGGAGACTCCCGGCTCGATCCATGAAGGTGGCGAATTGGGCTACGTGCTCTCACACGCTTGTGGCGCTGCTTTTGACAACCCCAACCTCATTGTAGCCGCCATGGTTGGCGATGGTGAGGCAGAAACTGGGCCGCTCGCCACCAGTTGGCATATCAGCAAGTTCTTGAACCCCGAGCGAGATGGCGCGGTGCTGCCGATTCTGAATTTGAACGGCTACAAGATTAACAACCCGACGCTGCTCGCGCGCATCACACACCTCGAATTGGAAGAGCTGTTACGCGGCTACGGCTGGACTCCTTACTTCGTGGAGGGCTCGGAGCCCGAGAGCATGCACCAGGCGATGGCGGCCACGGTGCAAACATGCGTCGCCGAAATCCGCGCTGCCCAGGTCGAAGCTCGCAAGGGGGGCCCAGTGAAGCGCCCGCGCTGGCCGATGATCGTGTTGCGCACCCCCAAGGGCTGGACCGGGCCCAAAGAGATCGATGGCCATCGTATCGAAGGCTTCTGGCGCGCCCACCAGGTGCCCGTCGCCGACGTAAAACAAAACGCCGCACACCTGAAGCTGCTCGAAACCTGGATGAAGAGCTACCGCCCCGAAGAGCTATTCGAGGTGAGTGGCGCACCAACGCCGCTCGTGCAAAGCATCGCGCCGGCTGGCAGCAAACGGATGGGGTTGAATCCACACGCCAACGGCGGCTTGCTTAAAAAGGCGCTGCGCCTACCCGACTTCAAAGCCTACGCGGTGAAGCTCGACAAACCGGGACGCGATCGCGCCGAGAACACCCGCCCGTTGGGCAACTTCTTGCGCGACATCATGCGCCAAAACCTCAGGAATTTTAGGGTTTTTGGGCCCGACGAGAACAGCTCCAACAAGCTACAGGCGATCTACGAAGTCTCGAAGAAACTGTGGCTCGCTGAGAACTTCGCTGAAGACCAAGAGGGTGGCGAGTTGGCCCAAGACGGCCGCGTGGTGGAGATGCTCTCCGAGCACACCATGGAAGGCATGCTGGAGGGCTATCTGCTCACCGGCCGGCATGGTTTCTTGTCGAGCTACGAGGCGTTCGTGCACGTGATTGATTCGATGTTTAACCAGCACGCCAAGTGGTTGGACATCTGCAACCACCTCTCTTGGCGTGAGGAAATTGCCTCGCTAAACCTCCTCATCACCTCGACGGTGTGGCGCCAGGATCACAACGGTTTCACGCATCAGGATCCGGGCTTCTTGGATGTGGTGGTCAACAAATCGGGCAGCGTTACGCGCATCTACCTGCCGCCGGACGCGAACTGCTTGCTGTCGGTGGCCAACCACTGCTTGAAATCGGAAAACTACGTCAACGTGATTGTTTCCGACAAACAAAGCCACCTGCAGTACTTGGATATGTCGCAAGCGATCACCCACTGCACCAAGGGCATTGGCATTTGGGATTGGGCCTCGAACGACCAAGGCGAAGAGCCAGACGTGGTGATGGCGTCGGCCGGCGATATCCCCACCTTGGAGGCGTTGGCTGCTGTGAGCATGCTGCGCCACGAGTTCCCAAGCCTGAAGATCCGCTTTGTAAACGTCGTGGACCTGTTCAAGATGCAGCCGGACACCGATCACCCCCATGGGTTGTCGGATAAGGATTTCGACAGCCTCTTCACGATCGATAAACCGGTGATCTTCAACTTCCATGGCTATCCATGGTTGATCCATCGCCTGGCCTATCGGCGCACCAACCACAAGAACCTGCACGTGCGCGGTTATAAAGAGAAGGGCAACATCAACACGCCCTTGGAGCTCGCGATTAACAACCAGATCGACCGCTTCAGCCTCGCGATCGACGTGATCGATCGAGTGCCACGCCTGCACGTGGCTGGCGCGCATGCGAAAGAGAAATTCCGTAATCAGCAGATTGCCTGCCGCCACTACGCCTACGAACACGGCGTGGATATGCCCGAAATCAACACCTGGCAGTGGCCGTTCTAAACAGAATCGCGCAAGACCTGGTCGATCCCTGAGACCTCCCGTTGTGGGAACGGTAGGTCGCCGATTCCTTGCACCGTTTCGCGACGCTTGAGGCTCTTACAAAGCCAAGAGGTCGAACCATGTCCGCAGAGGATTCAGGCGTCGCGTCGGTGCCTACGACGAATGTGCCGGTCGCTGGCGCCAGATCGAGGAAGAAACGCATGCTCCAGCTTGCACTGCCCATCCTGCTCGGCGCAGTTTTGGGATACGGCTACCATCGCATCGTCGGCTGTCGCACCGGTGCTTGTCCCATCACGGCAAATCCTTACATCTCAACGATCTACGGCGCGGTGATGGGATTTTTGTTTGCCGGAGGTGGGCGCTAGTCAGGGCTCTTGCCTCCCCCCCCAAGATCCGCTTGAACGAGCCCCCATGCGCCGGCTCTTCTCCACGCTCTTGGCAATGCCTCTGGTGTCGTGTGCTTGGGGCGTAGGTCTTGTCGCGCTCATGTTGTTGGGCTGGTCCCTGCGCCCTCTCACCCCGCTTGAAGAGCGAGCCGGTTTTTCCGCGGCCAACCGTTGGCTTTTGCAAGAACAGCGTCCTGACACGCTGGTGGTCGTGTGGCCCCCAGCGCTTAGTCGTAGCGTACACGCGCTCGCTAACGGTCTGTCCGCCTCGGACGCCGTGCCCTTGGAGCCCGCCAAGGCGCGCACGCTCACACGGTTTCTGGTGCTCGGCCCACGCGGCGTAGGCGCCCCACCCGAGCTAGCTGACGCGTCGCAAAGCGAGCGCCGGCATTTCGAAGCCTTGGACGTACTCGTGCTCAACTACCCGGTCACCGAACGTGTGCGCGCGAACCTACGCGACGATCTCAGAGCAGCGCAGGTCGCACTGGCGGGCCCGACATTGAACCTACCCTGCACCGAGCCTCGTCCCGATGGCGGCTGGGGGTGTGCTGGGCAGCCGGAATGGAACTACGTTGGCCCCGCGAGCCTGCAAGTGGAGGGGAAGAACTGGGACTGCGTTTGGACTCACCCCCGAGCCGGACACACGTTGCGCATCGATTGGGGCGAACATGAATTGGGAGATCGATTGGTACTGGAAGCGGCGCTCAGCGATGAGGCCGCGCGCACACCCCAAGGCGCTACAGTAGAAATCAAAGCGGGCTGGGTAGGAGGCCAAGAGGTGGTGCTGTTGCGCAACAACGCCGCGGGGATCACCTCAAGGCAGCTTGCGACACCAAGAGGTCAGCGGGCGAGAGTTTGGGCAAGTGTCAGCGCCCCCCTCGATGGCCGACGTCATCTCGGCATCAACCTACGTTTGGTGGATCAAGACCCAACCATCGCGACCGACCCACGATCTCAAGGAGGCAACCCGTGAACCAACGCCTCCACGCCGTCATGCTCATCATCAAGGCCCAGCGAACGATCTGGTTGGCATTCGCACTCACGTTGGGCTTTGGCCTCGCCATCGATCCGCAAACACCCTGGACCGATGACGCTCGTTTCTACGTGCCTGCCGCGGCCGCCTATGGCCAATGGCTCGCCGACGCGGCCGTAGGTGTTGTGACGCTCGACGGAGGCGCGTGGTCGCGAGCCCGCCTGGATACGACCTTCGGCCAAAACCGCGAGCATCCGCCTGTGGGCAAATACGTCATGGGCCTGACGTGGCTAGTGGGCCATCGCCTGTTTGGCATGGATGACGAGGTATTTGCCTGCCGCCTAGGCGTGTTGCTGCTGTGGAGCTGGGTCGCGACGTTAATATTTTCGACGTTGCGTCGTGAGCGCAGCTGGCTCGCCGGCGCGGTAGGTGCCGGCTGTTTTGTGCTGTTACCCCGAGTGCTGTTTGACGGCCACGCCGAGACACTCGATATGCCAGTGGCCGCCTTCATGACACTGACGGTGCTGCAAACCTTCGACCACCTTGAGCAGCCAACCCTGCGCTCGGGCGTCTGGGCGGTCCTGTGGTTCGCGTTGGCCTTGGGCACCAAACACAACGCGCCGTTCTTCTTTGGTGGCGCCGGCCTCTACTGGTTGCTCACGACGCCCCCACAGTTAAATCGCTTGCAACTGCGCCTGCCTGCCGTACCGCTGGTGTTCGTCGCGCAGCTAGTACTCGGACCGTTGCTCGTTTGGCTCCTATGGCCGTGGCTCTGGTTTGATACCCTGCCACGCCTGCTCGCTTACGCGCAGTACCACCTGCAACATTATGGCATCTACTTTTACTATCAGGGCGTCATCTACAGCGACCCGGTCGCACCGTGGCATGCCCCCGCGATGATGTTGCTGCTTACCACGCCGCTGACGATGCTGTTCTTGGTGGGTGTAGGCATCGCGAATGTGATGACACCCAAGTTACGCCGAGTGCCGGGTTTTGTATGGCTTCGAACGACACATGAGACCGACCGGGGCCAACGGCTTGGGCTATTCGTGCTCTTGCAGGCACTCCTGCAAGTGGTCGCCGTCTCGCTGCCTGGGGTGCCAAGCTATGGCGGCGTGAAGTTGTTTTTGCCGGCGTTCCCTATGTTGGCACTGCTTTCGGGCCTGGGTTTCGCGCAGCTCGAAGCCCAGTTGCGGCAAGCCTGCGCCAACGCTGTCACCGCACAGCGCCTGTGCGTTTTGACCGGAGCCCTGTTGCTGCTCCCCAACGCCATTGGCGTCATCGCTTACCGTGGCGCATGGCTATCGTATTACAACGAGTTGGCCGGAGGCGTGCGCGGTGCCGCAGCCTCGGGCTACGAGCAACAGTACTACGATTTGGCTTATCCGCAGTTGGTAGACGACCTCACCCGAGCGCTGCCACACGGTGGCCGCGTCGCGTTCCTACCGAACGGCAAGGAGTACGGACCGTATCTGAATCGTTGGCAAACGCTGGGGGTGCTGCCGCGTGCGCTGCAATTGGTGCCCCCCGAACGTGCGGACGTGCTGGTGCTCACCCATGAGCGCCGCTGGCGCGAGTATCCGGCACTGATGCGTCGCTACCGCAACGCCCCAATGTTGGCGGAAAAGAGCGTGGCTGGCGTGCCGCTCTACGTGGTGTTGGATCTTCGCAAACCCTAGAGCGCCGGCACACTCAGGTGCCGATGCAAACCTCGTAGCTGACGCTGGTGGTGTCGTTGGTGCTGTAGCCAGCCTCCAGGTGACAGCCGTAACCGCTGCGGCCGATAAAGCTCTCAGCACAGTCCATCGGTTCAGAACAGGGGTAAACACACAGCCCGCCGCCTTTGACGATACAGACCGTGCCGTCGGGGCATTCGTCATTCAAACGGCAGCCCTGCAATGTGCAAAAGCCTTCGGGAAAATCCAGACCCCAAGCGCAGTACTGCTCGCAGTCGCTATGGGTAAAACAGGGCGCTCCCACCCAGCGGGACGGCGCTGGCCGCTCGGCCCCGATAGCCTCGGCATGGTCACAGGCGCCGACCAACGCCCCCAACAAAACCGCCACGCCGGCACAGAGTTGCTTACGCATGGCACACCTCAAAAGTAGTAACGAGCACCAACGCCGCCGCCAAAATCAAAGCCCACCTCGTGAACCACGCGCAACAACGGCGCCAGTTCTGCGAAGACCTCCAACGGTGCCGGTCGCAGCATCACCGCCACGCCTGCCACCGGCCGACCGTACAACACGAACTCCGTTAGCTCATGTCGATGGTAATGCGACCAGGGTTCGCTGTGATGGTGGTAGGCTGAACGTTTCCAAACGCCGCTTCCGAGCCCGCCACCGACATAAGCCGAAAGCTCCAAGTCCGGATTATCACTCAGTAAATCGCGGAAGTGATAGGTCACATCCAGGCCCGCCACGTAACCGGTGTGAGAATGCAACAAGAAGCCTGCGCTCGCGGTGAACGCCAGATGCGGCGAGACAAACCGACGCCCGGTAAACACGAGCGGGTTGCCCAGCGCTAGGCCAACCCCAAAGCGTCGCCCCTCACCAATACCCGAGGCCAACGCGCCACCTTTTGCCTGCGCAATGAGAAGCGGTCGCAGATCTGTCGCCCGGCCTTCGCTGACCGAAGGCACCACCAAGGCACCCAGCACCAGCGACGCGAGTAATCCTGGCATCCCCAAGCCTCCTTCATCATCACCGCAACCCGGTGGGAGCTCAAAACCCTACTGGTCAAGCACCTCCCGGGCGCGCACGGACGCACCGCTAACACTCTCTAGCCCTGACTGGCAAGCCGCGCGGCGGTTCCCGCTGGCCGTCAGGGGGCCGACATGCTACGGGCTCAAATCACGTGACCGGAATGCCCCCGGCCAAGAAAGCGCGAGCCCTCATGCTTTGCACCACGTGTAAGCTGTTCAAGAATGTCCAACGAAGTCTCTTAGGTCTTGGACTCGTCCTATCCCTGGGCGGGGCCAATGCGCAGGCAGAAGAAGGCGTGTCAACAGGCCCTTCGGGCGAAGTGGGGCTGAACGCCGAGATTGATCTGAAGGATCCGGGTGAGCGGCTCATCGGCCCGGCCTTTCGGCTTTATGGCAATCGCGTCACGAGCCAAAACGGCAACCTCCCCTTCCGCGAGACTGCGTTTGTTGAACACATAAGTTGGGCAGACCTAACCCTCGACATGCGCCAAGGAACAGGGACGTCCATCTCCGACGCCACGAACGACATGTCTGGCGATGCGATCGGCGCAACTGCGAGCTTGCGCTGGGTGGTGGGACACACACCATTTTCGCTCACGGTTCCCTATTCGGGCGCGTCGTATCGCTGGATGGAATCGGGTGGCGAGACACAGGCCAAGTTGCGCCTACAAACGATCGGGCTTCAACCCGGTTGGTATCTCACCGACAGCGTGGAGTTGGTGGCCGGCGCAGCTTATATGACTCCCGATTTCTGGGCACGCTCCGGCGACACCAGCTGGGATTGGCTGGCGTGGGATATTTGGAGCTGGTGGTTAGGCGCCCGCGGCTTCGTCGACTTGCAGGCAGGGCGCTCCCTCGCCTTCGAAGGCAAGGCCACCTTGTTTCGCGACCAACAGGGTAACCGCCTGATCTCCGTGGAAGCGGCCGCGCGGTTCTACCTGACGCCCACCTTGGGCCTCGGAGCAGATCTTGGCATGTCTAACTATTCGGGGAGTGAGGACAGCTGGGGGCAAAACTTGAGAGCGATGGGAACTCGCAACGTGGGACTACAGATCTCTTGGGACCCAACCCCCCAATGGGGATTGGTGGGCGTCGTGACCGATACGATTCCGGAAGCGGATGGCCCGGCATCCCGACTGCTAGGGCGCGGCGAATTTCGAGCGCGCTTCTAGCAAGCCGGCTGCCGTGCGGTACGGACATCGACACGTAAAACAACACCGAGTTGGCGTCATCCCCCGCGCGTCAGCCCGTCACACAACTGTGAGGATCTACCAGCGACCGCCGCCGCCACCACCACCACCACCGGTGCGCTTGTCCTGTGCTTCGTTCACCTTGATGGTGCGACCATCAAAATCGGTGCCGTTCATTTCGGCCATCGCGGCCTGCGCGCTAGCCGGTGCGTCGTAGGTCACAAAGCCAAAGCCCCGTGAACGACCGGTGTCGCGATCCGAGATGACCTTGGCCTCGGTGATAGTGCCGAAGCGGGCAAAGCCGTCGCGCAAGCCGTCGTCAGTCGTGTTGAAGCTCAAGCCACCTACGAACAATTTGTTACCCATAACAGAACCATATCCTTCTGGGTCCAATGACCCCTCAAGGCATCTGACCAACAGATGCCATACCTAAAACTCTCGTCTCGGCTCCGCGCCTATGGCGCATGGCAAAAAAACTAGTGCGCCAAACAAGGGAAGATCCCCGCCAGCTCACGCTCGATGTCGGCTTCGCCACAGTTCTTGGCGATGGCCAATTCGTTCACGAGCAAGCCGTGCGCGGTGTCGAGCAGCTTGCGTTCGCAGAACGACAAGTCCTTGCCACCCTTCAGCACGTAAAGGTCCCGCAACACCGCGGCGACTTCGAACACACTGCCGGTGTTGATCTTTTCCATGTATTCGCGAAACCGTCGATTCCATGTGGTGGTGCCGGCGTTCAAAACCCGCTCACGCAGCACCTTGAAGACCTTGTCCACCTGTTCCTTGTTGATCACTGCGCGCAGACCCACCAGCCGCACGTTGTTCGTGGGAACCATGATCATCATGCCGTTGTCGAGGATGCGCAGAATGTAGAAGCTCTGCTGCTGTTGACCGGCAATTTCGCGGTTCTCGATTGCAGTGACCTCGCCCACCCCGTGCGAAGGATAAACAGCTTTGTCACCGATCTTGAACGTCAACTGCATGCGATACTCCTCCAAACATGGCGCCCGGCTGGGCCGGACAGCAAGGAAGCAACAGTGTGGGTGGAAACTCGAAGCGAAGCGCCTTCATCGCGTCGCGGCAGTCCCTGACATCACGCAACGATTGGCTCTGGCTCGAAAGCGGGGCGTCGTGAGTGGTTTCGTCGAAGGCGGCACTATACACGTAAAATTCGCATTTAGCTAGCAACAACGCCCATCCCAAGCCGA
>JAKLEG010000229.1 GCA_022703175.1 Myxococcota bacterium
TTGATGGTTTTCGGGTGGTTGGGAATGGCAAGGCTGGTCCATGCTCAACCGGATGCGCGGTCGCCGGAGCGCGTGTTGGTGCCGGCGGCGTCCTTTTATATGGGCAGCGAGGAGGGGGCGGCCGACGAGCAGCCAGTACGCGTCGTGGCTCTGAAAGCCTTTGCGTTGGATCGGTACGAGGTCACGAACGGGCGCTACGCGGACTGCGTCGCGGCCGGACAGTGTCGGGCACCCCAACTTATGAGCTCGCGCAGCCGCGACCATTATTACGACGATCCTCGCTATGCTGATTTTCCGGTGGTGCTCGTGGACCACGCTCAAGCCGCGGCGTTCTGTGCTTTTGCTGCAGGGCGGCTGCCGACGGAGGCCGAGTGGGAGCGAGCCGCCCGCGGGGCGTTGCCGTCACTCAATATTTTTCCCTGGGGCGACGCTTGGCCCACCTGCGCGTTGGCCAACTTTGCTGGTTGTCTCGGCGATACCGATCGGGTCGGGGCTAGGCCTGCGGGGCAAAGTCCTGTGGGGGCGGTCGATATGGCAGGCAACGTCTGGGAGTGGGTAAGCGATTGGTATGATGTCGACTACTATCGAGAGGCTCCCGCCACCGATCCGGTGGGGCCCAACGCCGGCACCTTGCGTGTGATGCGCGGTGGATGTTGGCAAAGCGGCGTCAGCAGTCTCAGGGTCTCATGCCGCAAGGCCGAGCTGCCGCAGGCCTGGGCCGACAACGTCGGCTTCCGCTGCGCCTATGATGTTGGAGGTGCACCATGAACGCCGCGACGCGGTTCTTTTGGGCGTCGCTCGTGGTGGGGCTAGCGACGTTGCCTAGCGTGGCGTGGCCTTGTGGAGCCGGGTTTGGCGACAGCGTGGCGCTGCAGCCGAACCAGAGAGTGTTCATCTCGTATATGGAGGGGGTCGAAACCTATGTATTCAATCCGGCGTTTTGTGGTGCCAGCCGGGATTTCGGCCTGATCTTGCCCGTGCCCAGTGGGCTTGTCGCCGACCCAGCTCTCATGCCGGCCGAGTTGTTAAGTGAGCTGGCAGCGTACACGGCGCCCACAGAGGTTAAAGAGTGCATGAGCAGTGGCACCGGGTGTGGCGCGAGCGCCGGAGATAGCACCAAAGGTGGCATCAACCTGCAATCGCAAGAGTTCGACGCTGGCGTGAACGTGGTCGACTCGGGGCAGGTGGGGTTGCTGGATTGGACCCTGTTACGCGCTGATTCGACGGCGGCGTTCACCGACTGGCTGGACGCCAACAGCTACCCATACCAGGCTGAACATCAAGCGTTGTTCACGCATTACGTTATCAACGGTTGGTATTTTGTGGCGTTCAAAGTGCATGTGGAGGCGGCGCAGGCCGACCCACAGGCGCAGCTGTGCGGGCACTTGGGACCGGTGGCTGTGACGTTTGCGAGCAGCGCACCGGTGGTGCCCTCGCGGATTGCCGCAGCCAACGCCGTAGCCGCCGAGGGCGATATCTGGCGGATAACCCTTGTGGCCGCCAGTCAACAGCAGTTGGTGACCAGCACCGATTACAACGCGACGCTCTACTTCGCGGCCACAGTGACCGAGGCTGTGCGTACGGCATACCCCACCCTGGGAGCGCTCGCCGCCGCCGGGACGCGCTTGACCACGCTGGATCTGCAGTTTCCTTGGGACCGCCTGGTGCAAAGCGACATGCAGTTTGCGCCCGACCCGAACCCCGTTGACTATCGCGCGACCGTGGTGGTGTACGAGGAATGCGGTTGTCAGGCGGCCTCAGCGAGCCTGGTGCAACTGTGCGTGTGGCTGACAGGTGTGGCGGTGTTGTTGGGTTGGCGGCGCCGCTACACATCTCGTTAACGCGACCTATATTTCTCCCTCTTGCTGCAAGGGGTCAGGGCGCTGTTAAAGTGACGGCGTCAACCTGGGAGGGATGATGTCGCAAGCCGAACGCCTGATTTTGTGTGTGACCACCGGTCGCAGTGGCACGGCGCTGTTGGCCGACCTGTTTGCGTCGCTCGATGGAGTTGTGAGCCTGCACGAACCTGAACCGAAGTTTTCGCATGTGATGCGCGCGGCCCAGGAGCATCCGGAGGTGGCTCGGCGTTTTTGGCAATTGGCAAAACTGTCGGTGGTGGCGGCGACGCGCGTGCCTATCTACGTCGAGACCAGCCATCTAGCGTGCAAGGGCTTCATTGAACCGCTGCTTGAGATGGGGATTGTTCCGGACTTGGTGCTGTTGCAGCGGGAGATGCGCGACGTGGCCCTCTCCTTGTACGAGCTCAATACCATTCCGGGGCGCAGTCCAGAGGGGTTAAAATTCTGCCTGTCCCCTGGCGATGCCCACGTTCTCGCGCTCCCTGGCTGGGAAAAGCTGCACGACTACCAACTTTGCTATTGGTATTGTCTGGAGACAGCCCGGCGCGCCAAGCTGTATGCGGAGGCGGTGCAGGCGCGTGGGGGGGCGGTTGCCACGCTGGCGTTTACCGACCTGATAGCTGGACGCAACCTCGCGCGGCTGTTTGACGAGCTGCGCATCGGGGTGACACCTGAAGAGCTTGAGCGCGCGGTGGTGGCCACCCAGAAGGTCGTCAACGCCAAGAAGGAACATAAGCAGCGCTCCGGCGCCGAGATCCAGGCGCAGCTTCAGACGTTTGAATCCGAGGTGACAGCGCGAGTTGCTGCAGGTCGGCTCTCGGAACCGCCGCCAGCAGTGCCCGGACAGGGGCGCCCCCTATTGTCGTCGCTGGTGTTGAGTTGGAATCGTGCCGATCTGTTGCGTCGCACGCTCGCAAGCCTAACGCGCACGATGGCTGTGGCGCACGAGATTATCATTGTCGATAACGCCTCGACCGATGGTGCCGCCGAGGTCGTGCGTGACTTTGTGGCTCACACGCCCACTGCCAAGGCGATCTATCTGCGCGAGAATTTGGGGGGTGAGGCGTTCAATCTGGCACTCGCTTGCGCACGTGGCGACCTGATTCACTTGAGCGAGAACGACTTGGAGTATTTGCCGGGTTGGAGCGAGCGGGTGGTCGAGGCGTTTACGCATTTTCCCGACCTTGGGCAATTATCGCTGTTTGGGCCGGTGCCTACCGACGACGAAGCTTGGAGCCTCAAACCGTGCAGCCTGGTGCATGCGCGCGGGCGGGTGTTGTACCGCGCAGAAGGGAACGTCGGGACTCCCAGTGTATTGCCGCGACGCCTGTTTGATGCCGGCGTGCGTATCCAAAACAGCCCGGCCGTGGTGGGGCTGAAGATGCCTGACGATCACGCGCTGTCCGCGGCGGTGCAGCAGGCTGAGCTGCTCGTGGCTTGGAATGACCATTACCTGGTGCGCAACCTGGGTCACAGCATCACCGAGTTTAACGGTCGTCCGGATTACTATCAGGCCAACTATCGCGCAAAGAGTTGGTTGGGGGAGGCCGGTTGGCGTGAGCGCATCAAAGCGTGGGAAGGTCGGTCCCGGCCATTTCGCCGCTCGTTTTTATTCCCGAGCGAACCGCTATGTGCAGAAAAGACTGCGCCGACGGCTGAGTGTCCCGAGCCGCAGCTGTGGTCGATGTTTGATGGTTGGAGTGCCGAGGTTGAGACGCTGGAATTCTTGTATGCTTTGGTGCGACTCCTGAAGCCCAAGCAATTGCTGGAGACTGGCACGTGGCATGGGTTTGCAGCGGCGGCGATGGGACGTGCTCTACGTGACAATGGCCGCGGTCACCTGACCACGCTTGAGATCTTCCCTGAAAGCGTCGAGGTCTCCCGCCGCCGCATTAGCGAATTGGGGTTGGGGCATGTGGTCACGGTGGTGCAGGGCGCGAGCCTAGAGTACTCCCCGGCCATGGAGCTGGACTTCATTTTGCTCGACTCCGAGTTGAATCTGCGCGAAGCCGAGTTCCGACGCTTCATGCCGGCGTTGGCGCGCGGTGCCACTGTCTTGTTTCACGACACCAGTCAGTCTCACACCGTCGTGCAAGACGGCATTCAAAACCTGATTAAGTCGGGTATTGCGCTGGAGGGTTTTTTTATGCCGACGCCGCGCGGGTTGTTTCTGGCTCGCTATGCCGGCATGCAAAGGCCTGACAACAACGACGCCATCCGCTAAGCTTTGGGCGCCATTGCGTAAGCTCGGTTGAGGAATAGGCATGGGCCAAAGGCTGCGACCGCTATTCTGGTTCGTGTCGACGCTGGTTATGATGGCGGTGTTCGTCCCCGCCCCACTCAATGCTAAAACGCACCGGGTTCATTTTGCCGCTGGCGTTCTCGCAGAGGCGTTGCCTGCGATTGCCTATCTGAACAACCATACCGGACATGCCGGGCTGCACTACGTCGCGGTCGCCGGATGTGAGCAGGTGGCACCCAAGACCTGTGCCGAGGTCGTGGCGCATCACGGCGTCGTCTATTTGGTGTTGCATGTCGCCGGGCATGCGGAGCTCGACCGGCGTTTACCGTGGCTCGTAAACGCGGAGCGTGGCTTGGTGGCGACGGCCGTTGCCGGGCAACTGGACGCGTTGTTGGTGGTGCTGGAGGGCTTGTTGGCCGAGGCGCATCTAACCCAGAGGGCGCAAAGCCCGGTGCCAAGTCCGGTTCGGAAGGTGCAGGTGGTGGTGGCTCCAGCGGCACCCGCCGCTAGGCCTATGACCGTGGCGGCACCGATGCGGGTGTCGGCAGATGTTGAAGCCGCCCCAAAAGCGCTCAATCCCATCGTGGTGATGGCGCCCGCTTTCGAGAGTGTGCGCACGCCTGTGGCCTCACCTGCGAGGGTATTTTCCGGCCTGGACGTTACCGAAGCACGCGTGCCCCATCTGCGTAACAGCGTGCAGTTTGAGGCTGGTCTGGGGGCTTGGTCAGAAGCCGCATCCAGCTATCGCCCTGACATTCGTGCTGCTGTGCACTGGCGCCACGCCACCGCTGCGCTGTTGTGGGAGCCTGCGATGGCGGTGGGTTCGGGTAAGGCCGGCCTGTTTGGTGGCAGCCTCGGCGGCGAGCTGCCGATTGTCACCAATGGGTCGCTGGCATTGGGCGCTTTGGGTGCTCTGACGGTGGCGCGCCAGGCGGGCGAAGTGACCGGCAGTACGCGGGTCGCGAGCGGGGCGCCGCAGTTGCAACCACACGACGATCAACCTCCCCCGCCGCCTGATGGGGAGCCGCCCCTGGCTCCGGAAACCCAAGTTGTGACCACCACTGATACTGCGTCGGCGTGGTATCTGGGGCCGAGCGCCGGGTTGCAGCTCTCGATGCCCTTGGGTGACACCTTGCACGCAGGGCTGCTCGTCGAAACTCGTTGGCTCTGGTGTGCCACCAGCACGCTGCCGCAACCGGAGGATGCTGTGTGGCAACGCGGGCTGGCATTCGGTCTGCGGCTCGTCATCAGCCACGGGATCTAAACCGGCGCCGACAGACATTGGTAAGGCAGCGACCCACAAGGCGCTGGTTGGAGGTCCTTTCATGGCGGCAGCGCTCTTGAGCGCATGCAAAGCCGGCGAGCCAAGCGCCTGGCGGCAGTTCTTCGAAGCACGCGCGGGGCAGGTGTATCGGTGGGCCGTGGTGCTTGGCATGAACCCGAGCACAGCGGAGGATGTGGCGCAGGAGGTCTTGGCGACCGCGGCGCGACGGATTGCCACATGCAGCTCCGAGGCGGCGCTGACCTCCTGGCTGTATCAGATCACCCGACGGGTGGTGGCCAACAAGCGTCGTTTGGCGTGGTGGCGGCGGGTGTTGCCGGTGGCCGAGCCAGAGCCAGGGCCGGCGTTTGAGCACGTCCATGGCGCGGGCCCAGAAATGGAGATAGCCGTGCGTACGTGCCTGAAAAAGCTAAAGAAAAACCACGTTGAGGCGCTGTTGTTGGCGTACGTGGAAGGCTTCACCAAAGAGGAGGTCGCGGCGATCTTGGGGATTCCACCGGGCACCGTGGCCACCAGGCTGCGCCTCGCCAAACTTGCATTTCTGCAGCTCTGGGAAGAGACGGCTGGCGCACATGCACCGCCGTTGGGAGCGTGGGAGCGACCATGATGGCAAGGGAACCCGTACCCAACGTGGAGCAACTGCTCAAGCGCACACTGGCAGAGGCCAAACCACCGCGCGCAGCGACGGCTCGGATTGTGGCGGGCGCCATGTTGCGAACCGAGCCGGCGAAGTCTGGCTGGCAGCGATGGGTGCCTGCGATGACAGTGCTTGCGGGGCTGGGGGTGCTTGTATGGTTTGGCAACGCCGTGTGGCTGCGCCCAACCACCTCGACCTCTGCGCCTGCCGTTGTGATGGCGGTAGCGTTGACGCCTGGTTGGCAAGCGTTGGGCCTACATGCGGTGGAGCTGTCGGTGGCCGGCAGTGCCCTTGTCGAAGCGCAGACCGCGAAGGCGACGCGCCTGCAACTAAACCGGGGACGACTGACCTGTGCGGTGGCCAAACTTGGGCCGGGCGAGAGTTTTGCCGTGCAGACGCCACAGGTGCAGGTTCGGGTGGTGGGCACGCGGTTTGTTGTGGAGCTCGAAGGCGATTGCACCTGGGTGCGCGTGCATGAGGGGACTGTGTGGGTGACGAGTGTGGCCGGGGACCGCAGCTTGACGATTGGGCAGGAAGAGAAGTTCTGTGCGCCACCGCCGGTACCCGCACTGGCGGCCACAGCAGGTGGTGAATGGGTGCGCGAGGCGTTGACATTAATAGGCCGCAATCAGGGTCCGGACCAGGCAGCCCAGCTGTTGTCCCGTTACTTGACAACTTACCCTGGCGGGGTGTTCGAAGAAGAAGCGCTATTTTACCTCTGTATCTTGAAACAGCAGGCCGGGGATCACATCGCTGCTCGCGATCTGGCCGAGCGTTTCTGGGCTACGTTTCCCGAGGGTCGGCGCGCGCGAGAGCTGCGCCGCTTGTTGGGTGACGACGCCATGCCGTAGTGAGCCGTCGCACGCTGCCCAAAAGCTACACATTGACAGGTGGTTTGGTGTGGTCGACGGCGTGCAGCGGCCTGGGGGCGAACCGCAACGGCTTGGACTGCTACGTGTAGTTCAGGGTGAATTTGGCCAGCGTTCGGCCGCCTGCAGTAATGCGCATCGGATAGGCACCCGGGGCCGGGTGATGCCAGCTGCCATCGGCACCATTGTAGTAGTTGTTGGGATTGTTCAAACTCCAAGCCACGACAAAGTTGTTGCCCTCGAATCCGGCTTGGCCTGCGTAGGTTAACGGCGTGTGTCCGCCGATGACGAAGTCAGTTTCGACCTGTAGCTTCATGTCGGCCAGCAGCGCGTTTTTTTCTTCCAACGTCAGCGCACTTTGGGTCGTGAGGCCGGGAACAAACAGCTCCAGCTTGAACGTTAGGTTGCCGGGCATGCCGAGCTCGGTTTGGCTGAAACTGATTTCGTTGTTGGGCAGCGTCTCCTCGGTGATTGTGTACTTGTGCACGCGCGTGGCTCTTAAGTTGCCGGTCCACGCGATGCCGCAATCGTCCACCGCCCCAATCCCATAAACTGGGGTGTTGTGGCCAAAGCTCTGTGCCCAGATTCGGGCGGCATTGGTTTGTATCGCAATGGCCACACCTTGGGCGCTGACATCGGCGGCGCTGATACCATTTTGAGTCAAGTTGATGGTGGCCACATGTTGGTCGCGACCACCCGGTTGCGTGCCACAAAACCGGGCCCAAAAGTCGCGCGGGCCAGCTGTTGTACCGAGGTGGATATCCACTTGTTCCATGCCATTAAAACCACTCACGGCGGCCCGGGTGGCGTTGTCGTCGGTGTCGGCGCGTACGAACAACAGCTCGTCGCCATTGGGCGCTTGCGCCAGAAGCGCGCTGGTTTTCACTAAGCCATCGATTACAAGATCCATCGTTGCCCCCAGGGTCGCCGCAAAGGTGTGGCTGGCAGTTACTTTATCGGGGGAGCTCAACGCGTTGTCTGCACTTTCTGCGGGGGCTGCGGTTCTGCTACAACCCGGACGTCGAATGGGACCGTCGTTCCAGGTGTCTCGTCGTGGCACGCTGAAGGCGTCGGAGAGCTCCGAGAGGTGTACGATGTTGCCTTGGCTGCCGACCCAGGTGCCGCTGATGTTGGCGCCGATGCAAGGGCTGACCAACCGCGCGCTGCGCGCCTTATTTGCTGCGTGGGTACAACCGGACGTGGTGTTCACCGAGTTCATGCGCGTGCCAGCGCATGATGGCGGCTTTCAGCTTTCGCCGCGCGACATACGGGAGCTACAGCCTCCTGGTGGTGCGGTGCCGTTGGTGGTGCAGCTGTTTGGTAATCATCGGGATAACCTCCGGGCCGCGGCGTCGGCGGCTCAGGCGCATGGTGTTGGACACGTGAACCTGAACCTCGGGTGTCCATACGGGCGCATGGTTGCGGGCGATGCTGGCGGGGGTTTGCTCCGTCACCCAGACGCCGTGTTGAGGCTGCTGGTGGCGCTGCGCCAAGCGGTGGTCGGGAGCCTGTCAGTGAAGCTTCGTGCCGGCTACCAGGATCTTCAGGAGGTCTTTGCGCTGTTGCCGGTGTTTGAGCAGGCTGATGTGGACTTTCTCGTGTTGCATCCGCGCACCGTGATTCAGGAATACCAAGGAGCAGCCGATCACTCTGTCACTGCGCAGGTGGTGGCAGCAACGCGACTACCGGTGATTGCCAATGGCGACATTCGCATGGTGGCCGATGGTGTGAGGGTGTTGACGCAGACGCGGGCTGCGGGGCTGATGCTGGGGCGTGCTGCGATCGCGGACCCGACGCTATTTGTGCGCTTGCGTGCGCATGAGCTGGCGGAGCCTGAACCAACGGTGCGACGCGCGAATTTTCTGCACTATCTGTTGGAGTTGCTGCGGCGCTACGACGACCTCTTTTGCGGTGATGCGCAGGTGCTCCAAAAGATCAAAGAA
>JAKLEG010000023.1 GCA_022703175.1 Myxococcota bacterium
GCGCACAAACACCGTGCTCAGAGCAGCTCTGGTTGGCACACGCGTCGTGGCTGGTGTCGCTCGTGCCCCCCGTGGTTGTCCCAGAATCACAGGCGCTGAGCGCTAGGAGAGTCACAGCCGCGAACAGGGCCCGACGTGAAAGGAGATGGCGCATGGAGAAGTGATACCACACCCGACCACGCACGGCGATTTCACTGCCTGACGAGATCAGGGGCGAAGCTCGCGCACCAGCTCTACCAGCAGTCCCGTGCACACATCGGTCACTCTGAGAGTTGTATCATCCACGACGGCAACCCCGGTGAGGCAATTGCTAATACTGGCCGGAAAGTTGTCGCGTGGTGGCGCTCCGTAAATCGTCTGCACTGGGCCCTCGCCATCAACGATATGAATATCGGTCGCAGGCAGCATACGCACGGTGCTGGTGGAGCTCACATACAGGTTGCCAAAGGCGTCGCACACAAGCCCCAGCGGCGCTTCTACCGGGAAGGTCCATGCTGGCGACCCTTCGCCAAAAGAGGCGGCGGTGCCGTCTCCCAACACGGTTGTGATGAGGTCGTCGCTGTCCTTGCGATGAACGCGGCGAACTCGGTTGTTACCGGTGTCGGCGATGAACCAATCACCGTTGTTACACTTGGTGAGGGCCTGTGGTTCGTACATCAGTGCTTGTGTGGCGACGCCTTCATCGCCGAAGAAACCCAGCGTTTGTGGAGTGCCGAAAGCGGTGCCTACGTTGTTGGTGTCGACGTTGATGGTGCGGATCACGTGGTTGCCGGTATCGGCCACATACAGCACGCGTGCGGAGCTCTCGAAATAGAGTCCCGTAGGGTTTCTGAATCGCGCCGTTGCAGCTGCCCCGTCCATAAAGCCAGCGCTGCCGCCAGTAGCGTCGCCAGCGAGGTCGGCCATCGTCCAGGTGCTGGGGTCATCGGCGTCGACGATGATGATTTTATGGAGGCGGTTGGCGGTCGACTCAGTGACGTAGATTCGGCCATTTAGGGTGTCATAGGCGATGCCACCCACGTCGCCAAATGCGGACGACCGAAACCGGGCGAGGTTCAACGTCGCAGTCAGTTGCGGATATCGCCCGGCGACGATCTCCATCCAATCATCAGAGACCCGCAATCGTTGTACTGTTCCTGATGACCCGCCAGCAACCAGCCAAAATCCATCGACGCGCACGAGGCCACGAGGATCGGCAAGACGCGCTTGAGCGATGGGTCCCATTCCCTCCGGGTCGACCTGTCCGGCGACTGTTTTAATGACGTGGGTGTCGGTCGCAACTTGGCGAATCCGGTGATTCGATGTGTCGGCGATATAGAGATTGCCAAGTTGATCGATGGCCACGCCATTCGGCGTGTCGAACCTCGCGTTGGCAGCAAGGCCACCATCGCCCAAGAAGCCAGCTAGACTACTCCCCGCCACTGTCGAGATGATGCCATTTGCCGCAACCTTGCGGATGCAGTTGTTGCTGCTGTCAGCGATGTACAAATTCCCGGCTCCGTCCAACTCTATACCGATCGGCGAAACCAACTTCGCGCTGGTAGCTGCGCCGCCATCGCCTGAATTTCCAGGAGTGCCTGTCCCTGCAACGGTAGTGATGACACCCGTGCCAGCGGCAATCTTGCGAACTCGGTAGTTGCTCATGTCGGCAACGAAAAGGTCTCCAACGTCGTTGATTGCCAGACCAGCGGGACCATTGAGCCGGGCATTCGTCGCCGCACCACCGTCCCCCGAGAAACCTGCTACGCCTGTCCCAGCATACGTAGAAATCGTGCCGTCGGCGGCGACTTTGCGTATCCGGTTATTGCTGCTATCAGTTACGTAGATATCTCCGAGTCCATTGACCTTCACGTCGACGGGATTGTTGAGGCTGGCACTTGTGGCAGCACCACCGTCGCCCGAATACCCAGACACGCCCGACCCTGCGATCGTTGAGATAACGCCTCCCGCGTCGATCTTCCTGACGCGAGAGTTCCATCGGTCTGCGATGTAAAGATCACCTAAGCTGTCCACTGCCACGCCCGCGGGGCTACTGAGCTGTGCCTGCGTGGCATCCGCGCCATCGCCTGTGAATCCTGGTTCCCCAGTTCCCGCAACGATAGACAACACACCCGTGGCTGTAACCGAGACAATCCTATGATTTGAGAAATCTGCGACATAAATGGGGCCAGATGGCCCGACTGCAACGCCAACCGGAAACCTCAAGGACGCACTCGTAGCGGCAGCACCACCACCAAACGATCCTGAGCTACCTGTACCGGCAACGGTGGAAATCGTTCCATTCTCTGAAACCCTACGAACACGTCGATTTGTTGTATCAACGATATAGAGTCTCCCGGTTGCGTCCACCGCCAGTCCGTCTGGTTCGCCAAGCTGCGCGCTCGTTGCCACACCACCATCCCCGGCAAAGCCAGCTGTTCCTGTTCCTGCAACCGTCGAAATTATCCCGTTGGTCGCAATCTTCCGTACTCGATGATTCAGAGAATCGGCAACGTAGAGACTGCCTTCGGCATCCAACGCGATGCCTTCCGGATAGTGGAGCTGCGCACTTGTCGCGGCGCCATTGTCACCAGAAAAACCGGCCGTTCCTGTTCCTGCCGTCGTTGTGACGATTCCGGCTGCAGTGATCCTGCGCACGCGGGCATTCACCTTGTCCGAAACGTAAATCGTTCCCTGTAAATCCACAGCCAGGCTGTCGGGGAAATTGAACTGCGCAGCGGTTGCCATGCCACCATCTCCTGAAAATCCAGCCGTGCCTGTCCCTCCGATGGTGGCAATCATGCCATCGGTCGTGACTTTTCGAATGCGATGATTTTCAGTGTCGGCAATGTATAGGTTGCCGAGCCCATCGATGGCGATGGCCCCAGGACTCAAGATCATCGCGCTCGCAGCGGCCCCGCCATCGCCCGAGAAACCCCCAACTCCCGTACCTGCCACGGTTTGGATAATCCCATCGGCGTCGACCTTGCGAACGCGGTGATTACCCACATCCGATACGTAGATATTTCCAAGCCCGTCCACGACAATGGAGTTTGGTTGAACAACTTGGGCGCTCGTGGCCGCACCACCATCGCCCGAACATCCTGCCGAGCCCGTCCCGACCACGGTCGAGATAGCTCCGTCTCGCGTGATCTTTCGGACGCGACGAGCGACCCCATCGGTGATGTAGATATTTCCCTGTCGGTCGACGGCGATGCCCTCTGGAGACGACAACCCGATCGTCGTCGCTTGTGAATTTGCGCCTGCAATCGCCACGGCACGCCAAGTTGTGGCGCCACACGCAGTACAGCCGTCGGCAAGATTAGCGTTGGCGTCGTCACAATCCTCACCGGCATCTACAACCGCGTCGCCACAGCTCTCCACCTTGCGACAATCACTGCGGCACCCATCTCCACTGATGGTGTTATGATCGTCACATTTTTCTCCAGAACTTCTGTTCAGCTCCCCGTCGCCGCACGTCGAGAAGGTGCAGTTGGCGTTACACTGCGCAGTCTCCTGACCCGCATCGCATGTTTCGTGCAACGCTGCGTTAACCTTGAGGTCGCCACAACGGGCTCGTGTACAATCGGAATTGCAGAACTCTGTTTCGACGCCGTCATCGCATTCCTCTACGTCTCGCCAAATCACGCCGTCACCGCACCGAGCTAGAACGCAGGTGGTGCGACACCCATCCAAATCGTCGTCGTTGCCGTCGTCGCACTGCTCGCCCGCAGCGCGCACGGTGTCCCCACATTCCGAGAGCGCACAGCCCTGCTTAGCGGCCACGCAGACACCCGCCGTTCCAGGGACACCCGTACCGGGGATCGTGCACGCTGTGCCGTCAAACGAGGGCAACGCCACGTGAAACACTGCCGGGTCGCCGTTTGCCACACGATCGTCATTGCAGCCATCCAGCGTACAGACATCGCCATCGTTGGTTGTGGGCGGTAACCCGGGCGCGCACACTAGATTGATGCACTGCTCGTCACCATTGCAGACATAGCCATCAACACAATCTGAAATCTCTTGGCAACCCTCGCCTTCCACGCAGCCCCGGAGCGGATTGCAGTAGCTGCCGCTTGGGCACCTGAGATGATCCACCGTAACGTCGCAGGTACCGTCGCCACTGCCCAATTCAATGCAATTGCTCAACGCACACTCGACGTTGGCGGCACACGGGTTTTCGCCAGCGGCGCACATGCCGTTGCTGCACGTCTCACGGCCAGTGCAATACAGGACGTCGCTGCAATCGGCGTCGACATCGCAGGCCTTTGCCAAGCTGACCGTGGCGGTGGGGCTTCCTGAACGGGCGAACTTGCCTAGGGTGGTGCCACGTGCCAGCACCCTACCTTGGGCGTCGCGGGCCTCCACCCACAGCGTCTTCTCACCTGCTTCTGGAGCCGTGATCGTGATGCTCACAGGCATTGCGAACCGGTCGGGCGTTGTCGCAAGAAGGTGCTCACGGCTCTCGCCTGCGGCCAAGTCGCGCCAACCTGTTGCGACGCCAACCGGGTCCTCAATGCTCAACACAAGGTGCGGCGGCATGTCGACGCACGCACCCAAACACAAGCACAGTATCGCAACCACGCCCTGGCATTGACTCATGAACCACCTTCGCAGCCCGCCATCGATGCTAATAATCTAGCGCCATGTGACACTGGCCGCACTTCGATTTGCGGGACACCACGCTAAGGAGGCGCAGCTCGATGACATAAGCGACGCCGCATCTGCTCCAAGTCATCGGCCAACGCCGCTTGGAAGTGCAGCGACTCGCCGGTAACCGGATGCCGCAGGCCCAGCTCGGCGGCATGCAAGGCCAAACGAGCTGCCGCGCGACCCACGCCGGGCGTGCCGTACAGGCGGTCACCCAAAATCGGATAACCGCGTTCAGATAGGTGGATGCGCACTTGGTGAGTGCGTCCGGTTTCGAGCTTGGCTTGCACCAAGGAGGCATGAGGCCCCAAGTGCTCAATGAGCTCAAAGTGGGTGATGGCTTCTTTGGCGTTCGTGTCCTCGGCCTCCTCGTCGCTGCCGCGCAAGCCGTCGCCGCGATTGCGCACAAGCTTAGAGACGACCGTCACCGGGGCCACCGGGAAGATGCCACGCACAATGGCCCAGTAGACGCGATCTACCGCGTGGCGAAACAAGATCTCTTTGATTTGCCGCTGACAGCTTTCGGTGAGCGCCACCATCATCAAACCCGAGGTCGGCTCGTCCAAGCGGTGCACCACGAAGGCTGCACCAAACAGCTTGCGCACCATACCAACGACGCTGGGCTCCCGATGTCGGCCCACAGTTTCGACCGCCAACATACCTGGGGGCTTAAACACCACGGCCAGGTGACGATCATGAAAAATCACGGCGATATCGCGGTTGGGGCGTAAGCGCGGCGCTCCGAGCTTGATCATGACGCGCTCGGGATCAACCTCACGGCCACTATCGGCGGTGGGCACACCCCCGTAAAGGACCTTGCCGGTTTCGAGTAGGTCGCGCGCGGCTCGGCCGGCATAACCTAAGTTGCGCAAATGCTCGACCAAACGCAGGGTCGATACGGGAGGCTCTAAGCTCAGAGGTTCAGTTGGCACCGGCGCACCTTAGCCTAGCGTACGGCGGTCACCAACCCCTCAGGACGTGCGATGAACCCGTGGCCGCGCCGGCGAGGGAGAGAGCCACGCGACCACGAGCTCAACGCAACCTGAACTGCACGCGCGTCGCGGAATGCGCCCCCCTGCCATTGCCGCTGCGGACGAAAGCGCTAGTTGCTCACTTCCGCCGCTTTGCGAGCCTTCTTCGACAGGTCACCCTTTTGGGCGGCGCCCTGGTTGGGCGCGGCCTTGAGAATCATGTCCACCGGGTTCGGCTTGAACCCGCGCGGGTTGGCGCTGTCCCACAGCTTGGGCGACAGCACGTAGCTGACGTGGCCGGCGTCGGGGTGCACCACGTGTTGATACCGCTCGCCTAACAGGTTGATGAGGCAATGCGCCGTACGATCGGGCACCATCGGGTCGCGGCCGCCGTAGAAGCCCATCACCTTGAGCTGCGTTTGGCTTGCGATATTGGCGAGCGAGATGCGGTTGCCCTTGTACAAGTAGGGCAATTCGCCCGAGGGCGGAATGCCGTTCTTGAACAACTTCGAGGTGTAGCGCGCGACATCCACCGGAATCGGGAAGCGATTGGCGTTGTCGGCCGAAACCCAGTACGCGCCAGCCAAATCGCGCCGCTGGTTGGAGTTCAGGTCATCCATGCTCTGCACCGTAGCCCAATCGGAGCGGTGCCAGCCGGCCATCGCGTAGCCCAACGCGGTTTTATAAAACACCGACTTGAGCGACATATCGAGGCCCAAGCGAGTGTGATCGCCAGGCAGATAGCCGCCGGTCATGCCGAACAGGCTCATGTTGGAATCGAGCAGCTTCTCGGGGGTGACGTGCACGCCCGCGGCCAGCGCCTCACACTTGCTGCCATCCACCGGCGACACAAACGTGGTGAGCGCCCAAAAACGTTGATCGGCCTCCACCGGCTTCGCCGCCACGAACGTCAGCGCCTGAGCCCCTTGGCCGCAGTAGCCTTCCATCACCATCTTGCGCTTGCCGTGGTGCTCAAACGCCACTTGCGAGAAGCGATCGATGGCGTCGATGAGCGACTCCATTGTGATGGTGCCGAAGTTCAGGTGGGCACGGTCGCCCTTGTATTCCATTGCGTAGACAGCAATGCCCCGGCTCAAGAAGGGATCGTAAAAGTTAAACTCGGGCAGCAAGCGGAAGATGCGATCGCCGTAAGGGATCGCGCCCCCCGTGTGGAACATCGCCACACCCTCGGCGGGTGTGCCGGCCGGCGGCAAGTAAACCAAGCGGAAATGCTCGTCTTGATCGAGCACCTGCTCACCTTGGAAGACGGCGCTGCCAAACAGCTGCTTGCCCAAGGTCTTCATCAACTGTGGAAAACGCACCGCCGATTGCGCACGGGTCGTGGTTTCACGCATCAGGTCGGCCACCGAGCGCTCGCCGCGCAAAGTGTCCAACACCGCCTTGGTGACCTGCTCGTTGATCGCGACCATGCCATCGATCGCCGGAAACAGACCGCCTTCGAGCAAAAAGTGCGTGGAGTAGTTGGCGTAGCGGGCGCTCTGCAGCCAACTTTTCACGCTGGACAGCGCTGCGCTGGAGTTCTTGTCGACCATTTCCGCCAACATGCGATTCGGAAAGTGGCTGGCCTTCTTGTCGAACATCGCTTGCTCCATCATCCGCATCTCCCGACCTGGGCTTGTGCAGTGCACAACTGACACCTGGCTCAGTCATAGTCGCGAGAGATACCGTTGTCAAGAATCTTTTGCAGTGCAGCATATTGGAATTCAGCAAAGAAATCAGGAAAATCAAGCATGTTGATACCGGCGTAATTGACTCCACAAAGGCCGCGTCCAAGTCAGTGTCGCTAATCGATCGGGATGCGTATGTTGCTTTGCAGTAAACGCTGTTCAAGCGCCCGCGGCGGGTGGCTCGGCAGATCGCAGCAACGCTAACATTGCCAACCCATCCGCAAGGAGCCCCTGGCGTCCGGTAGGCGACCGCGGTAGCGTGGGGCTCCGATGTACTTGGCGAAGAACGCAAAGCTGTTGGCCTCATTTAAGGCAGGGGATCGCGCGGCGATGGACGATATCTATCGCCATTACGCGCCGGGTGTGACCTCCTTCTTGCGCAAGGGCTTCACGTTCCGCAGCGCCAAGGGCAGCTTTTATTTTAAAGGCATCCAAGATCCGAACGACCTGAAAGCCGCTGTGCAAGAGGTGTTTCGTCGTGCCTTCGAAGAACGCGCGCGCACCTCGTACAACGGCATCAACAGCTTTACCAACTGGGTGTTGGCCATCAGTCGCAACATGGTCATCAACCAGTTCCGTAATCGCGAGATTGCCTTCTCGCAGTACATCGCCGCCACCGACGAGCGCTCGCACTTGGCCATCATGGACGACGAAGTCACCGAGGAATACTCGGGGCTTCTGTATGGCAGCGCCTCGATGGCGCAAGACTCCGGCATGGAGCACGACGAGATCAAGACGCTCGTGGGCAAGTTCATGGGCGAGCTTACAGAGCACGACCGCCAGCTGCTATTGCATCGCTTCGCCGATGGCAAAGGCCAGGAAGAAACCGCCGACCTGTTGCACTCGACACGCATGAAGGTGCGCACCGCCGAATCCAGGCTGCGCGGCCGTCTGCGCGCTTACCTGCGCAACTCGGGCTATATCGACAACATGCCGCTCGGAAAAAAAGACAAAGACCCGGAGTAGCGGCCGCCCATCTGTCACCGCCAAAACGTCACCGCTTTCCCCACACGGTGGAGAGCCATCAGATAGCTCGTACGGCGTGCGCGCTGACTATTGTTGCATCGCCTCGGCCCGCAGATACTTCAACTCCGCGATCGATTGCTCGATATCAAACAGCGCCGTGTGCTCACCGCCAGTAGGCTTGGGATACACCTTGCCATACCAGTGATTGGCGAGCTCTTTCAGCGTCGAGACGTCAACCTGGCGGTAGTGCAAATACGACTCCAACGTGGGCATGTACTTCATCATAAAGCGGCGATCTTGCCAGACCGAGTTGCCGGCCAACTTGCCGGCCCGGTAACTCACGTGCCGATTGAGCAGCTCCAAGGCCTTGCGCTCAACATCTTCTACGGCGAGCTCCGAGGCTCGGATCTTTGACAAAAGTCCAGACTTTTCATGCATATGGCGCACAAAAGGGTTCATCTTTTCGAGCACCGATTCGGGCTGCCAAACATTCCACTCGACGCCTGCACACAACGGTTTTAGCTCCCAGTCAGTAATCACCATCGCCACCTGCACGATGCCGCAGCTCTCCGGGTTCAAACCGGTCATCTCCATATCCACCCAAACCAGCGCGTCGTCACACAGGGCCATCGCATGCTCCTTAGGAAAAGCCGCAAGGAGCGTACACCAAAGGTGCGGCCAAGGGCGAGGCGCCAAAGCCCTTGAAACCGTGACATTTGTCGCAGACAAACACGCACAAATGGGTAACACTCCGCGCGACGTTTCTTGAAGTACAGGAGAAATAGCAAATGACCTCACGCATCATCACAATGCTGCTGGGCACACTTCTTATGAACGCCTGCGGCAGCGACGCCGAACCCAAAGAACACACCGACACAACGCCCAAAAGTGGCTGCGGCAACGCCCGCATCGATACCGGCGAAATCTGCGACCGGACCGCCCTGGCCTCGCAGAGCTGCCAAACGCTGGTAAATACGACGGGCACGCTCAAGTGCCTGGCCGACTGCAGCGCCTACGACGTCTCCGCGTGTGAAGCCCCGACAAGCTGTGGCAACGGCGCGCTGGACGTGGGCGAGGTCTGTGATGGCCTGCTGGTTGGGACGGCCACCTGTGAAGCTTTGGGCTTTGTGGGCGGCACCCTCACCTGCGCCGCCAATTGTCTAAGCCGCGATACTTCGGGTTGTACCCCCGCCACCTGTACCCCCAATTGTACCGAGCGGACGTGCGGCCCCGACCCTGTGTGTGGCATCTCGTGCGGCAGCTGTGCCACCGGCACCTGCAACACCTTGGGTGAATGCATCAGTGACTGTACCCCGGATTGCAGCGGCCGTAGTTGTGGCGCCGATCCGCTGTGTGGCCTGTCGTGCGGCAGCTGCGACGCCGGTGTCTGTAACGCCGCCGGGGCATGCGTGGCCGAGTGCACGCCTGACTGCGGTGGCCGCGTCTGTGGACCTGACCCCGAATGTGCGACCTCCTGCGGCAGCTGCAACACCGGCAGCTGTGATGCCGCGGGCCAATGCAGCGTGGTCACGACGGCCGGCATCGACGTGCGCATCAAGTGGAGCACGAACAACACCGACCTGGACCTGCACATGCGCAAGGAAAGTGGTGACTACTGCACTGCCGCCGATTGTTACTATGGCGAAAAGGTCCCTGATTGGGATCAAAGTGGTGGCGCGTCGGCGGGCGACCCGCAGCTCGTGATCGACGACGTCACGGGGTTCGGCCCCGAGCTGCTGTTGTATCAGACCCCGGCCAACGGCGACTATCATGTGGCCGTTCACTACTATAGCGACAACAGCACCGATCCCCTCACCACCGCCTCGGTGAGCATCAAGCTGAACGGCGTTGCCGCCTATTCCCAAAGCCGGGCGCTTAACCACGGCGAGCTCTGGAACGTCGCGCGGATCACCTGGAGCGACGGCAGCGGCACGGTTGCCGCGGTGAACACGATCACCAGCAACTGGCGGTGCACCGACTCGGGGAGCCTCGACTGTGTCTTCGACAGCGATTGCCCCGACGCAGCCTGGCCCGACACTCAGTACTGTGACACGAGCCTCTTTTTTGGCACCTGCAAGAATGGCTGCCGCCAAAGCAGCAATTGCCCGACCAGCCAATTGTGTACATTTGACCACACCTGTCTGCCCGAGGCCGAAGTGGCGCAATGGCGTGACAGCTGCAACAACGACAGCCACTGCGAATTAGGGCTCAGCTGCGAAGGTCAGGTCAGCACCACCTGCATCGAGCGCTGCTCGGGGGCACCCAAATCGTGTGCGGGCGGGGCGTGCTGTCCGCTGTCTCAGGCGCTCCAGTGCATCGCGTACGACGACGCGAGCGGTGTGTGTACCAACGAATAGCCCATCGGCTTCACTCGACCCCAACGTTGCTTGTAGAGAGTGGCTAAGATTCAGGAGTCCTTCATGCTGTTGCACGTACGTCTCACGGTGGTTTTTGTGATGTTCTTCGCCGCGGCTGGCTGCGGTGAAGATGCTCAGCCCAAAACCTCTGACAACAACAATCCGTCAAAAACCGGCTGCGGCAACAGCCGCATCGACACCGGCGAAATCTGTGACCTTACCGCCTTGGCCGGCCAAACCTGCACAACCCTGGTGGGCACCTCCGGCGTGCTGAAGTGCCTCGCCGATTGCAGCGCCTACGATGTCTCGACGTGCGCTGGCCCTATCAGCTGCGGTAACAACGCGTTGGACCCTGGCGAGCTGTGTGACGGCGAGTTCTTGGGCGCCGCCACCTGCCAAGCCCTCGGCTTCACGGGCGGTACCCTCACCTGCGCCGCCAATTGCCTAAACCGTGATACCTCGGGTTGCACCACAGCGACCTGCACGCCCGATTGCAGCGGTCGCGTCTGTGGCCCCGACCCTGAATGTGGCGTCTCCTGCGGCAGCTGCGCTACCGGTAGTTGTAACAACAGCGGTCAATGCGGTGACATCTGCACACCCGCTTGCAACGGCCGCATCTGTGGCCCCGACCCTGAGTGTGGCATCTCCTGCGGCAGCTGCGCTACCGGCACCTGCAACAGCGCGGGCACCTGCGAGGCCGAGTGCGCTCCCAACTGTGGCCTGCGGGTGTGCGGCGTCGACCCGCTGTGTGGCACCTCGTGCGGCACTTGTGAGGATGGCGTCTGCACGATCTTCGGCACCTGTGCTGTCGATTGTACCCCCGATTGCGCCAACCGCGCGTGTGGCCCGGATCCCGTCTGCGCCACCTCGTGTGGAGAATGCGGTGACAACAGCTTCTGCAACATCCTGGATGGCACCTGTACGAGCATCTGCACACCCAACTGCAGCAACCGTGAGTGCGGCCCGGATCCTCTGTGCGACACCTCTTGCGGCAGCTGTGATGTCGGCACCTGCAACAGCGCTGGCAGCTGTGTCGACACCGCCGCTCCTGGCATTGTCGTGCGACTCACCTGGGACACGGTGCTCACCGACCTAGATCTGCACATGCGTCGCAACGCCGACACCTTATGCAGCGTGAGCGACTGCTACGCGAGCCACAAAACCCCCAACTGGGATAGCGTCGTAGGCGTCTCGGCCGGTGACCCCGCGCTTGATGCCGATGTCACACTGGGCCTCGGCCCCGAGACGATCTCGCTGCAAACCCCTGGCACCAATACCTATGTCGTTTCGGTGCACTACGTGGCCACGCCCCAAGCCACCGTCAACACCACCGCCACCATCGAGGTGATTCTGCAAGGTGACAGCCTGGTGTTCACCAAGGTCATGAACGCCGGCGAGCGTTGGGACGCCGTGCGCATTGCCTGGTCGAACGGCGCAGGTAGCGTGATGCCGATCGATAGCCTCCAAACCAACTGGAGCTGCACCAACAACACGACCACCTCCTGTTTAACCGATGCCGATTGCCCCAACTTGGCGTGGCCCGATACTCAGTACTGCAACCTGACCTTGGGGATTGCCGGCAGCTGCGCCTCCGGCTGCCGCCAGAGTGACGATTGTCCCAACACGTTGGCCTGTACCGGCGCCCACCAGTGCGCGCCGGCCGCAGATCTGGGCGGCTGGCAGGAGCCTTGCACTGACAGCAACAGTTGTCAGGGCGGCTTGTACTGCAATCCACTCTTCAATACGTGCTCCGAAAGCTGCACCCCCCCCACGCACGCTTGCACCGAAAACGTCAGCTGCTGCCCGTTGTCGCAGGCTGCATACTGTCAAGATTTGCTCGGTCTGTGGGCCTACTGCTCAAACAGCATCTAAAAGACAGGCTGTTAGGCATGGGACAGCGTCCTAGCGAAGAAGGATCATGTGAGGCGCTGTCGTGGAGTGAGTGGCTGCCGCTGAGCTGACGGCCGCCCAAGCTGTGATAGGGTAGATGCGTGACCACCATCAAGAAGTCGGTGCATCCACGCACACTGCCAGGACTCCACCCTGGTTTGCAGCAACGTCTGCGTGAAGCCGAGGAGGCCGAGCAAAAAGGCGAAACTCCGCGCCTGCTAGATGGCGCGCAACGCGTACTTCGCCCCACCCCCGAAGCCTCAAGTCTCGATCGCAAAGCCCAGGTCCGTGCGATTGGCTTGGTTGACCCGGCCTATCGCGCCGCACAAGATGGCCTGGCCGCCTTGGCCCAAGCCGATGCCTTCAAACCAGGCGTCGACCTGGACAAAATCTGGGACACGCTCTCGGAAGCCGAGAAGATCCGCGCGGGTGCCATCGAACGCTTTCGCTTGGAGATGGAAACTACGCTACGGATCACCGCGCGGCCCTACACCGTGCCCCACAAGCTGGGTGGCCGTTTGGATGCCCGCAACCTGAAGCGCGCCAATGACAACCTGCGCAGTGAAATCGACGCCTACAGCTACCTGCTCGCGCCCGACAGCTATCAGTTGCTGCTCCGCTTCGTCGACGAGACCCACCGCTTGATTGACGTCTGCCTGCGTCAGCGCGCGATCCAAGGCGTCGACGTGGTCGTGCTCTACGACATCTTGCGCGACTGGGTGCAGAAGCTCGTCTACCAAGAGCTGGTCAGCCGCAAGCGGGGCATGGGAGACCACGGCATTCGCCGCATCATCAGCAACATCGACCTGGGTGATCAGCTCCACGCCCAATTGAAGCGCCTGCCCGACTATTCGCCGCGCGAACGACTGCTGATGCGCCTTATCCACGTGCACCAAGATTTGGGCTACACCGCCTACGCCGCACGCGTCAGCTTCCGCGGCGGCAAGTTGCACCGAGCCTACGGCGCGCGCATCTTTAACGACGATCTGAACCGCTATCGTTCGTTGTTTGCTCATACCGAGCTCGAAACAGCGCGTGTGGCAGTGGCCACGCACTCCTCCGAAGAGCTGCCGCTTATGCAGATGCGCGTGGTGGCGCTGGTGCGCGCGGTGGATCACTTGGCGCCGTTTGGGCTGTACCGCGTTTACAAGCACCTAGAGACAGTGCCGCACGCGAGCGACTACCTCGATGACTTGGTCGAGCGCGCGCGCAACGCCGAACACGAGCGCTTCGCCGCGGCTCACGCCGCGTTGGGCCAATTGCTCGTGGAGGTCGGCATGGCCCCTGCGCTGCGCGACGATCTGTTGGCGGCGTTTCGACCCTTTGCCGTCGGTGCCGAGCTCGTCGACTTAGGAGCCTGGGCCGGGCAGGTGAACGACCTGAAGCTCGACCTGAATGGCAACGGCGCGGTGTTTGCAAAGCTCAACCCCGATCCGTTCGCCCTGCGTTATCAACTCCTGTTCGATGCCCAACAGGAGCAACTGGTGCGCTTGGTAAAGGCGTGCGAACAACCGGTAGAGCCGTTCCCGCAAGAGCCGCTGCTAAAACTCACGCGCCCGTCGTTGGGATCGCTGATCCTCACCCGCGGCTGAGTTCCACCCCGGCTCGTAAGGCCGCAAGCATAGCATCGGGCTTTGCCGTACCACGGCCCGCCAACGCAAACGCGGTGCCGTGATCGGGCGAGGTGCGCGGCACGCTCAGGCCCAAGGTCACGTGCACCGCATTGCCAAGCCCGAGCATCTTCACCGCAATCAAACCTTGGTCGTGGTACAGGCTGACGACACCCTCGAACTCACCGTCGTACGCCCGACGAAACAAACTGTCGGCCGCATAGGGCCCCGTCAGATTCAGCCCTGCTGCTTGCGCCAGTTGTACCGCCGGGAGAAGCCAACGCGCTTCGTCGTCCCCCATCAAGCCCCCCTCACCCGCGTGCGGGTTGAGGCCTGCCAAGGCCAAGCGCGGCTGGGGTAGCTTTAACCAGCGGGTCAGCGCCGCATGCAGCAGGGTCGCGACCGCCACTATACGAGTGGGCTTAAGCTCCTGAAATACCTGCACAAGTGGCATGTGTGCGGTCACCAACGCCACCCGCAAGCGATCACTAAAGAAGGCCATCGAAACCGGGCCGTGGGCCAACTCCCGTTCCAAGATCGTGGTGTGACCTAGGTCGTGACTGCCCGCCATGGCCAGCGCCTCTTTGGAAATCGGCGCGGTGACGAGCGCGGTGGCCTGGCCCGTTTGTGCCAAGCGGATCGCCGCCATTAGCGCGGCCAATGCCGCCCGACCACTCGCGGCTGAGGCTTGCCCGAGGACACCGGTAAACGCTGCTTGCGGCTCGCAGCCCACACGCGGGCCAAGCTCTTGCGCCAAGGGTTCGACGAGGTTTTGTGGGCCGACTAAAATGGGGCGCACCGTGGCATCACTTGCAAGCAAGGTACGCACGGCGCTGGCGACGATCTCGGGGCCGATGCCGGCCGGATCTCCCAGCGTTACCGCAAGGCTGACAGGCATCGTTGGGCCACCAAGGCAATCAAGGGGACAGCACCGCGACTAAATGCGCACGTCCACGAAGCGTTTCTTGCGCAGGTCGGTAAGCCACAGGTTCATCTGCCGCTCCATCTCTTCTTGATAGAGCTGATTCTTGATTTCGTTTAGCAGCGCCTCATCCGTGCAACTGGCCGGGGGCGGCGTGCGGCGGTCGTTCACTTTGATGATGTGAAAACCAAATTCGGTGCGCACCACCGCCGAAATCTCGCCTGGCTTCAGCGCAAAAGCGGCGCGTTCAAACGGCTCCACCATTTCGCCTTTGCCGAAGCAACCCAGATTGCCGTCGGGGGCACCTTTGTCGTCGGAGTACTTGAGCGCGTAGGACGAAAAGTCCGCGCCCGCCGCGAGCTCCGATTGCAGCTTGGAGACGCGCACGCGTAGATCTTCGACTTCCTTGTCGCTCGCCCCTTTGGGGATCATGCGCAGAATGTGGGCCGCGCAGACCTCCACCTCTTTGGTGCTCACCCGCTGCCGCTCCACGCAGCGACGGTTCACGTCGGCGTCGTTCAGTTGCACTTTGCCTTGCACCTGAAACTGTATGAGCCGCGTGCGTTCAATTTGGTCTCGCAGCTTCTTGCGGTACTCCACCCAGGTGATTCCCTGCGCGTACAGTGCCGCCTGTAGCTGCTCCTGGTTCAAGTGGTTCATCTTTTGAACCTCTTGAACCGCCCGATCCACATCGGCGTCGGTGACCCCTAACTTGTCGCGGTTGCGCTCCAACTCCGCGCTCACGATGCGATCACCGATTTCGATGTCCAACACGCGCTTCATGATTTCGAGGCGTTGGGCTTCGCGCGCGGTTGGGTCTTTGACCTCTTCAAGCTTCGCCATGTACGGCGTGGCTTTCTCTTCCAGCTCGCCCAACGTGATGATTTGGCCCTCGATCACCGCCGCGATTCGATCGAGCACCTCGCGCTTGTTGTCCGGGGCGGCCGCGGCACTCAACAAGGCCGCCATCAGGATATTAATGAACACGAGCTAACTCCTTCTCGTCGATGTTGATCTTGGCAACCCGCTTCAACTCTTCGACCTTGGCCGCCTGCGCCTGGCGGTTCTTCTCACGGCGCAACAACTTCTCAATCTCGGCGCGCACGCGGTCCACAGGCTTCATCGCCTCGGGCTTGCGCTCCACAACTTTAAAAATGTGGTAGCCGAAATCGCTCGGCACCACTTTGCTGACCTCGCCGACCTTCAAGCCAAAACACACCTCGTCAAAAATACTGGGCATCGTGCCGCGGGCAAAAAAGCCCAAGTCGCCGCCGCTCTTCGCCTCGGGCGACAGCGAGTGCTTCATCGCCGCATCTTCAAACGTCGAATCCTTCTTGATCGCGGCCAGGATCTCTTGCGCTTGTTCTTCGGTTTTTACGAGGATCTGCAGCGCATGAACAGCCTCAGGTTGCACGGCAATGTCGGGGTGCGCCTCCAAATAGTGAGAGATCTCATCATCGGTGACCGCGATACGCGAATGCACGTGGTCGCGGAAGTACTTCTGCATCATCAACAGCTCACGCAGCTCACGCTTCATTTCGGCGGTGGTGGTGTCCTTGCTCTCCAAGAGCTTGTCCACCTCGGCTGGCTCCCAACCGCCACGGGTCCGCTGGTAGGCCACGTCCACTTCCTCGATGCCCACCACCACGTTATTGCGTTCAGCCTCTTGCAATACCAGGCGCCGCTCAATCAGGTCGGCCAGCAGTCCCTTCTTCTGGGCGTCGTCAGTTTCGGGCGTCGGGCCGCCATCCTCGTCATTCAGCTGGATGCGCTTGAATTCACGCAGGAATTCATCCACATACAAGGGCGTGCCATTCACCGTGGCCAACACCCGTCGGTCTTTCTCTTTCTTGTCAACGCCACATGCGGCCAAAGCGCCACACAGCGCCACCATGACCCCGCGTCCCAAGCTTGCGTATGCCATCATCTCGCTCATCACCTTCGTCAGGGCGCCGCAAACAACGTGGCGCGCAGCACATCCAATTGATCATCGTACATGGCCACCGGGTAACGCTTACGAATGTCAGCCAGGTACTTGTCAAAGTCCTTGGCCCGTTGGCCTTTCACCAGCTTCTCCCGAATTTCCACCCGCACCTCGTCGATGCTGCGGGTGAGCGCCTCACGGCGTGACAGAAGCCTTACCACATGCCAACCGCGCGTGCTCTGGATCGGCACAGACGTCAACTCGCCGGGTGCCAACGTGAAAACATCCTTCGCAAAGCTCTGCCCATAGGCGGCGAGCAGCTCGTCGTGGCTCATTGGCAACAGCTCACCGCCGCGCTCAGCGCTCTGGCGCTCTTGGGAGTAGGTGGCGGCTAACTCTTTGAACAGGCCCCGATCGTTGGGACGGGCCTGCAAGCGGGCCAAGAGCGCACGGGCCTTGGCGTGCCCTGTCTCGGTGGGTAAAAGCTCCAGGTTTAGCAGTCGCAGTTTTTCTGGCTGGCGATAGTCGGAGAGGTGCTGCGTGTAATAGGCCTGAATCTCGCTTTCGGGAACCTCATCCGGGTTGGCGTTATCGAGTAGGTCGTGCTGCAAAAGCTTGCGTACCATCACCTTGCGCGCTGCCGCCACCACCTCGGGGTCTTGAGCAAAGCCCCGCTCCAATGCGGCGTTGGCCAACAGCTCTAAACGGATCTGATCCTCAACAAACTCGCGCAGCTTGGTGCGGTCGTCGTAGCGCTTAAGAGCTCCAGACCCTTGTTCTTTGAGCCGCGCTACGACCGTGGCCACCGTGATCGGCACATCCCCCACGCGCGCCACGGCAGCGCCCGGCTCACTGGGCAACGCCAAACAAGTAGGTGCTTTGGGGAGTGCGGGATCACAGCCCAGCCCGCCCAGACCCATGAGCCCCGACAAGATGCCGGGCATCCAGCGCGGTGACGTCTGGCGGTGGCTCGTGACTCTCATGCGCGGCTTGCGTAACACTGCCGCTCGCGACCAGCAAGCGCTCACAACCCGGCGAGGGGTGTGCAGCTCACATCAATCGCGCGCCGGCTCATAGTCCACCACCCGACGTTCGCTGCGCGCCTCTTGAATAAACTCCACCACGGCTTGATGCAGCGGGTGCTCCTGATAGCCTGCCAGCGCCGCCATCGACTCAAACTCGCTGTAGAGCACGAGGTCACCGGAATTGGAGGTATTCCCTATGTCAAACCCAACTTCGAGGCTCAACAGCCCCGGGATGCGGCCGCGCAGCGCCTCTAACCTCTGTTTGATCAGCACCGCATTCTGCCGTTTGTCGTTCCCGTGAGCCTGATCCTTCAGTCGCCAAATCACGATATGTTTCACCACGTTTGGGCCTCATTTCAGCGCTGTACCGCCGCCCCCGTATCGTGCGGCAGCCGCCGCCCTCCGACAAGCCCAAGCAGGCAAACGCCACCCACAAGCCGATTCCTTCGCAAGGCCTACCTGACCTACACTCCACCCCGATGGTGACCGAGAAACACCGCTGGCTCTACCGCGTCCCGGCGCTAACCGTGGTGCTGCTGCTGTATGGCCTCGCGTATCACAAGGCCTACACCATCGATGACAGTCTGTTCTTGTTGCAGGCCCAACAGATCGTCAAAGCCCCCAGCCAACCGTTCGACTTCGACTTGGTTTGGGATTACCGCGCAGGGCGCGCCGCGGAGCTGTCGCCGAGCGGCGTTGGCATGAGTTATCTGTTGGCGCCCATGGTGGCGTTGGGTGCGGTCGAGCCGCTTGCGCATTTGTTCGTGGTGCTGCTGTTGGCCCTTGCAGCCATGTCAATGGCGCGAGTTGCATGCCGCTTGGGTGCCAGCGACGTCGAAGCGGGCGCGGCCGCGTTGCTGCTGGTGTCGATGCCAGCCTGTTTGGGCATGGCTGCAACTGTGATGCCCGATATCGCCGCGATGACATTTGGCCTGTTGGGCATCGAGGCGGCGCTTGCCGCGCGCCCCACCAAATCGCCGTGGTGGGGCGGTGCAGCCGGCCTCGCGTGGGCCATGGCGACGCTGTGTCGACCTCATGCGCTGCTGCTCGTGGTCATCGGCGCGCTTTTCAGGTGGCTCCCAACAACCTCCCAACGGCCACGTGCGCGGCTTTGGCACAGCTGTTGGCCGGCGCTGATGGCCTTGGCACTGTACGGTGGCGTTGCGTTGGCCACGCGCGATCCGCTGACCGCCCACACGAACCTCATGGCGATACGCCGCTTTTTCGAGCCACACCGAATTCCAAAGAATCTTGTAGGTTTCTTGAGCCACTTCGTCTTTGCCGTACCGTTGACCCTGCCCTACCTGGCGTTTCGCATCCGCAAGGTCGCTTGGGTGACCGCCGTCGTCGGCACCTGCATGGGCCTGCTCTGTCTGTGGTACGCCCAACGCCTGCACTGGTGGTACGCCGCCTTGATGGTCGGACTTTCGGTGGCCGTGTTCGCCGACCTGATTCGCGAGGGACTGCGGCAGCGCGATTCATGGCGCCTCATCATCGCCGGTTGGTTGTTGGCGCCGCTGCCGGTGTGCGTCTACCTGCACTTTCCGCCGAAGTTCCTACTCCTCGCGGCTCCGGCAGTGTGCCTGGTGTTGGTCGTGCAAACGCGCGAACACAGTTTACGATGGCGCAGCGTCATTTGGGGAGTCACGGCGTTAGGCGGCCTGTTGTTGGGGTTGGCCATCGTGCGCGCTGATGCTGACATGGCCGAGCCGGGGCGGGTGGCCGCGCGCCAGTTGATTGCGCCACACGTCGCACAGGGCCAACAGGTCTGGTACTTCGGTCACTGGGGATTTCAATGGTACGCCGAGCAAGCTGGCGCCCGTCCCATCACGCCGCGCGCACCCAGACCGCAGCCGGGTGACATCGTTGTCGGTAGCGGCAACGGCCGTCATACCTGGTTACAAGACACACCGCTGTCCCGTTTGCAGAGCTTCACCTCGACGTCGGGTGCCGTAGGCTACGTGCTTGGCGGTACACTTGGGGCCGGCTTCTACTCCGACCACTGGGGCTATCTGCCCTGGTCTTACGGCCCCGCAGCTCAGAGCACGTTTACCGCGTGGCAGGTGATGGCGAAGGCTGGGCCTGCAGGTGCGGCCGAATGAAGGAGGGCACCGGATCGAGGCGCATCTGCGCGAGCGCCTTGAACAATTGGGCGCGGCTTGGCTTGGGCATCGGCCGGGGCCAGCCACCCCCTTCGGGCCAACGAATAGCCACCACGGCACGATTTCGGAAGTAGGTCTCGCCATCGGGGCCATCGATGAAGGAAAAGTCGAGCGCCTGGTGCTGAATGTTGGCCAACCACACGCGGGTGCTAAAGGGCGTCATGCGGGTTTCATAGGGAATACCGTTCTCATCCAGCGACGGCGCGCTGAGGGTAAGGGCCTCGCCGTCACGGGCCACGATAATCTCGCCCACGTTGTAGTCATCGACATAGGTGCCGGTGAGCGCATCTAAGGCGCTGGCATCAAATGGCTTTTCGGGTGGCGTGGTCGACAACGGCAGCGTAACCAGACTCTTGAAGGCGGCGGCGACGCTGGTCGAGAAGTCGTCACCATAGCCGTTGCTCAAGATCGAAATCGCAAAACGCTGATAGGGCAGGATGTAGAACGTCGAGGTGTGCGTCATGGTGTTGCCGCCGTGGCTTATCACCGGGATGTCGTACCACTCGGTGCCCAACATGATGCCGCGCTGCACAAAGAGGCCATAGCCGTAGTCACCGGGCAAATCCGGGTAAAGCGGCGCTTGGGCGCTCGTCATCAGCTCCAGCATGCTGGGCTCAAGCACGCTGCTGTTGCCATCGACCAAAAAGGCCGCCAAGCGCATTTGGTCACCAGGGGTCGACCAAACGAGCCCGGCTGGCCGCACCCAGGCGGTCTCCCAGGTGTCCTCAAGCGAGGTGGGTACGCCCGCCTCGCCACCGTCGGGGTCCGCAGATACCCCAGCCGAGAAATTTTCGTCCACCGCGCTCTTGCGCGCCACCGTGCGGGTCATTTGTAGCGGCGCAAACAGGTCTTGGCTCACGATGTCGGCCCAGGGCCGTTCGTCCAGCGTTTCATCTAACAGGCCGGCCAACGAGAAGTTGGGATTGCTGTAGTTCCAAATGCGACCGGGGGGTGCCATGGCGTAGAAACCATGGGCGAAGGTGCCGTAGGTGAAGTTCTTGAGCTTGGCGTCGGTGGTACTGCTGGTCTCTTCGACACCGTCTACGATGCCGCCTTGGTGGCTCAGCAGGTCATGCACCGTGGCATGCGTGAATCCGGGCGCGTAGACCATGGTAAGATCTGGCAGGACATCCGCGATGGTGGTGTCGAGGGCAATGTCGCCGGCCGCCACTTTGCGCAATAGACTCATCGCCGTGAGCTTCTTGGTGTCTGAGCCAATCATGTAAAGGGTATCTTCATCGGGCACCCGGGTGCCCAGGGGATCGGCGCTGCCAAAACCGCCTACCCAAATCACCTGGCCGTCCAACCACACGGCCACCGAAGCCCCAGTCGCCAAGTTTGTTTCGAGGTCGGCCTCAACGGCGGCGGCCAATTCGCTAAATCGTGGGTCTAAAGTCCAGGGCCTAGGTCGAAGCGGCAGATTCACTTGCGGGTCGTCGTCACCGCACGCCGACAACACCAAGAGTACGAGTGTGAGCCGACGCATACGACCTCCATGATGAAGGAGGCACACAGTAGCGGTTTGACGCCGATTTGCAAACCGCGGCGCGTCGCCACGGGTGAGGATTCCAACCGTTGGGGTTCACGATAACCACAAAACAGTACCGCGACCGTGAGGGAGCGGCCTGGCGCAGACTCACCCCGAGCCACGCTGCGTTGCCACCCCCGGAGTTCGTTGGTTATGCCCGCCGCTCCCTGACGGTCGCGGTACTGACAGGCGGCCAAAACCGTGACGCGTTGCCACAGTATTACTTGCCGCGTGCAAGCACCGGTAGCTCGCCAATCGCCTCACGCGCAGCGCGCAAAAATTGGCTCGGCAACAACCCCGAGGTGCCGGGCAAGGTCAGCATCAGCTTACCCGACGGTAGCAGGCGGTAACGGTTGGGAGCTTGTTGTGCATAGGTGGCAAGCTTTGCGCCGTCGAGGGCAGGTTGGGGCACAAAACCTAAACCGAGCTTGATCTCCTTTTCGTCGAAGCTGCCGGAGAGCACCACGGCTCCCAGGCGCATCAAGCGACGACGGATCACCATCACCTCGGCCAAGTGCTTCACTTCGTCGGGGGCGTTGCCATACAGCTCCTCGATCTCAGAGAGCACATCGAAGATGGCGTCGTCGGTCGAGCTCTGAGCCATGCGCTGGTAGAACGCCAAGCGCTGCATCGGTTCGGGCACGTAGCTTTCGGGTAGCACCGCCAAGACCGGCAGCTTGATGTCCGGCTCGATGCTGAAATGCATCGGTTGCCCCTTCACCTGCTCGACCGCTTCGCGCAACAGCTCCGTGTAGAGCTCAAAGCCCACAGCCGCGATGTGGCCTGACTGGTCGGCGCCAAGCAAATCGCCAGCACCGCGTAAGTCCATGTCAAAGCTCGCGATTTGGAACCCGGAGCCCAACTCGGAGAAGCGCTTCAAAACACCCAAACGCTCCATCGCGTCGCGTGTGATCTTGTCGGAGCGGGGCATCAGCAAGTACGCGTAGCCGCGCTCACGCCCGCGCCCAATGCGACCGCGCAGCTGGTAGAGCTGGCTTAGCCCAAACATATCGGCGCGATTGATGATCATCGTGTTGGCGCTGGGAATATCGATGCCACTCTCGATGATGGCGGTGGAAACCAGCACGTTGGTCTCCCGGCGCACGAAATCCACCATGATCTTTTCCAACTGCTCGCCACTCATCTGCCCGTGCGCCACCACCGTTTTGGCCTCGGGTACCAGCCGCTCCACGATCTCGGCCATCGCGCCAATCGACTTGATGCGGTTATGCACCACAAACACCTGGCCACCACGGTGCAGCTCGCGCTGAATCGCCTCCTGAATCACCTCTTCGTCAAAGCGCGTTACCTCGGTGCGAATCGACATGCGATCAGGCGGCGGCGTGGTGATCACCGACAAATCCCGCAAACCGGTCACCGACTGATGCATCGTGCGCGGAATCGGCGTCGCACTCATGCTCAAGACGTGCACGTGGTTCTTCCACTGCTTGAGCCGCTCTTTTTGCTTCACCCCAAAGCGGTGCTCTTCGTCGATAATTAAGAGCCCGAGCTCTTTCACCGCCACATCACTGGAGAGCATCCGGTGAGTGCCGATCAAAATATCGACCTCGCCGGCCTTCAAGCGGTTTAACACCTCGCGCTGCTCAGCCGCCGACCGGAAGCGGGAGAGCACGTCCACCGTGACCGGCTCTTGCTTCAGGCGCTCCCGGAAGGTCTGACCGTGCTGCTCGGCCAACACCGTGGTGGGCACGAGCACGAGCACCTGCTTGCCTGAGAGCACCGCCAAAAACGCCGCACGTACGGCAACTTCCGTCTTCCCGAAACCCACGTCGCCACACAGCAAGCGGTCCATCGGCTTGTCGAGCGTCAGGTCCTTCAACACCTCGTCGATGGCGCGCTGCTGATCGGGGGTCTCTTGGTATGGAAAGGTGGCCTCAAACGCACGGAACTGATCGTCGGGCGCGCGCAACGCAAAACCTTCGAGGGCATTCCTGCGCGCCTGCATCGCGAGCAAGTCGTGCGCCAAGCCCAGCACGGCGTCTTTGACGCGCTGCTTGGCTTTCTCCCAGCGGGTACCACCCAACTTGTCGAGCTTCACCCCTTCGCTCGGGCCACGGTAGCGTTGCAGCTGCGACAGCCGGTAGATCGGCACATACAACTTGTCGCCGTCGGCATACTCTAGGTGGACGTAGTCGCCATCGACGCCGCCCATGATGATGCGCTTCAACCCCAAGTAGCGGCCGACGCCGTGATCCACGTGGATCACCAAGTCGTTTTCGAGCAGGTCCTTGAGCGTGCCCAGGCCCTCGGCCTTGGGGCGTTTTTTGCGTTTGCTCTCAATGCGGCGCGGTGTCGCAAAAATTTCCGCATCGGTGATGAGCGCCACCTGCGCGGCCTCATCTCGGAACCCCGCCGAGATCGACGAGATCACAATCGCGATGCGCGGCGAGCGGCGTGGCTGCCCAAAGGTCGTCACGTCCGGGAGCGTGGGTTCTACCGGCAAATCCAGCTTGCGGGCGCGCAACAACTCGCGCAGGCGCTCAGCATGCCCGGCTGATGCACACACCAAGAACGCCTCGTGGCGCTTCTCGCTGAGCTTCTTAAGCTCGGTGACCAGCGGATCCAGGATTTCGCCGCGCTGCGGATCGCCCCGGCGAAAGGCCATTTCCCGAGCCAAATCGCTCCAGTCGCCAAACTTGGGGCGCAGCACTGCGTGCGTTCGGTCATCGGCCAACGCCACGGTGGTCACGCAGATTTGCGACGTCAGGCTCGCTTCGACCTCCGCTGGGTCCACGAGCAACGAGGCCACCGGCACGGTTAGTTTGTGTCGCTCCAGCGACCGCTCACGCTCATGCTCGGCGCGGGCCCAACGGCGCGCTAGCTCTGCGCTGACGTTGGTGGCGTCATCCACGACAACGCGGGTATCGGGCCCCACGAGCGTATCCAGCACGCGGCTGTTCTGCTCGTAAAACAACGGCCACAGCGACTCGACGCCGAAGAAGTAGTTGCGCTGTTCGACGTCGGCCACGGTGCTGTGCAAGCGACGCGTGGGCGTATTTTGCGCCTCGGCAAGCTTTTCCAAGCCGGCGATGGCGCGCGGCACGGTGATATCGTCGAACAACACCGTGCGAATCGGAAACACCGCCAGCGACTCGTACGTCGCCAGGGCACGATGACTCTGGGGGTCGAAGCTCTTGATCGAGGCGATATCATCCCCAAACAAGTCAATGCGCAGCGGCTCATCGAAGCCGGGCGGGAACAAGTCGACGATACTGCCGCGCACGGCAAACGTGCCGACGTCTTCCACCAACGACACAGGTTGATAACCGCAGCGCACCAGGTGGGCGGTGAGCTTATCGCGACTGACGCTTTGGCCAGTGACATACAGCTCGGTGGTGCGCGTGAAATCGGCATCAGACAGCCAACGGTCCAAGAGCGCCGCAGCCATCACCACCAACACCTGCGGACGCGCACCGGTGAGCAACCGATGTCTGATATTGGCGGTGTCGAACATCAGGCGCGGATCGGGGGAGACTTCTTCGTAGGGAACGTGGGCCTCCGCCCCAAACAGCGCGACATCCCGAAAGCCAAACGCGCCCAGGTCGACCACGAGCTGCTCGGCGCGGGTCTCGTCGGAAACCACAATAACCAAAGGCCCTTGGATACCGCTGTGCGCAAGCAGGTACGGCAAGCCAACGGCCGGCAGCCCTTCGAGGGTGAGCTTAGGACCCGCGGCGAACGCGGCTTGAAGTTGGGCGACAACACTCACGATGCAATGCGGCTATTCGCAGCTCCCGGCTTGGCAGCTCTGCGCCGCGTCGCAGTCCTCGGGGTCGCGCACGCCGTTGGTCAAGTTGCCATCACAACCGGCGCCATCGGTGTCGTAGCCGCACACGCACGGGTTGGCCATGCACATCTGCGTGCTGCAGCTGGCGTTTTTGCATTCGCAGTTCTGGTGCAAGCATTCGCTGTCAAACATGCAGCTGGTGCCGTCGACAACACTCAGGTCGGTCACGGTAACCACGACGGTGCCGCAACAGGCGCGGCCACCGCACGACGCAGGCGAAGCGCCACAGGCGTCCGACTCCTCGATGCCATCCGACACAGTAAGCGTAAAAGTCACGGGCGTGGTGCTCGTGAGGTTGTGCACCCGGACGTAGATCTTTTTAGGATCGGTGTGCGCGGTGTAAACCACTTGCGCTGTCGCTGGCGTGTGGCTCCAGGTGTAGGTGAGGTTGGGCAAATCAATGGCATCGCTGTCAGAGCTAGAGGCACCTGAAAGCGTAAACTGAGCACCTTCGTTCACGGTGCCGGGCGACGGGGTGCTAACAATCACCATCGGCGGCGTATTGATCGCGTTGATGGCCACGCAGGCAGTGTCAAAGAGGCCTGAGGGATCGGTGACAACCAGGTGAAACACCATCTGACCCACCGCCATCGGCGCTTGAATGTCGGCGATCTCAGCAGTGGCGCTGTCGTTCAAAAAAGTGGCGGTCTGAGCGATGGGGGTGCACGTGGTGAGCCCCGGGCACAGGCTGCATTCGGCGGCCGCGGTGATTTGGCGCCAGGCAAAGGTCAGGGTGTCACCGTTCGGGTCGTACGAGCCACTG
>JAKLEG010000230.1 GCA_022703175.1 Myxococcota bacterium
CAATTGGAAGCCCGGTACCTGATCAAGGATGTCGATCAGATCGCGCGCGCCAGTGCGCAGGATCTCCTCCCGGGTGATCACCGAGACGATAGCGGGCGAGTCGGCGGCGCTCTTGGAGACGCTGCGGGTGGCCACAGTGACTTCGGTCTTCAACATATCCTCAAGCGACAACGCATCGATTTCGACCTTGGCGGCCACCATCACTGGTTCTGCCGCCATGACGGGATTCTCCTGAGCGACAAACGTACCCGGCACGGAGGCCCACCCCTGGCCGCTCCCAAATACGACGGCAATTCCGATGACCCATGATTGGCATTGCATGGTGACGATCCCCCGCGGCAAGCCGCGTTACTTGATGATTTTGCTAAGCGCGATGAGGGCGTTGTCGAACTTGTGGCCGGTGCGCTTGATCGCCTCGGGATTCATTTGAATCTCCGGACGCCCAGCCTTCACATCCACCGCACAACAAAGCCCGAGTGGCACGTGGCGCGGGTCTTCAGAGAAAGCAACGATCTGACCGGTCACCGTGGCTTCGGCCACCAACCCGACCTCTTCCTGGGTGCATGCGCTAGAAACGTAGAAGACAAAGACGCCGTTGGCTGCCGCCTGCGCCGCGAGACCCGTGGCTTCGGTAAAGGGCAACTCGACGATCTGGATCGGTTTGCCCTTGATCGAGGTGGTAGAAGCCAGCATCGAAAGCATGGCACGCGTTGCAACCACCGGGGCATCAGCGCTGGCCCGCGCTGGGTAGACAAATCCCACCCGCACGGTCGATGACGCCGAAGGGAAAGCGCTGTCGTACGTGAGGATCTTGAGGAATAGCTTGCCGCGCAGGGCCTCAACATCCTCCGCCGACGCGGTGGCCGGTACCAAGCACAACAACAGCCCAAGCCAACCTAGGTTATGAGCCACTGGTCTCGCCATCCCGAGGCCCCCAACGGCGCAGCGCGGTCTGGACTCCGCCAATACGCCACCCCTACCAATCTAGCTACTTGGATTTGCCAGATTTCTTGAATACAGCCTGAAGCATTTCGCGGTTGATTGCCAAGAACTCCGGCTCGTGTTTCGAAAGAATCGTGACAGTCTCCTCGCCATGCTTCGTGGCGTACTCCTTTTTGAACGCCTCAAACTCATCGAGCTGCTTGCCGTAGACCTGCTGCATCACTGAAGGCGCGGCTTTGGCTTTTTTGCCCTTTTTCTTGGTGGCCAGCTTTTCCTCTTTGGCCAGAGCTTCGCGAGCATCGGCCGCCACCATCGCACGACCGTAGTATTCGGAGGTCAGTGTGGTGAGTTGAGGAATGTCGGCCATCGTTAAGCCACTCTTGGCCAGCGCCGCTTCCGACAGCTTGCCAATCTCCTGGACACGTTCATCCTTCTTCGCGGCCGCCTCAAGCTTGTCTTTGTCGGTACCAGCCTTGGCCATCACATCGGTGGCCACGCCCATCGCCTTGGTGGTCGCTGGAAGCATCTCGCGGCTATAAACAGCGTACTTGGCCAGCATCTCATCAGTGAGCTTGAACGGTGCCGGGACAGGCGCAACCTGTGGCGCCGCCGTCGGTGCCACAACAGTCGTAGGTTCCACGGGAGCCGCTGGTGCGTCAACAGGAGCGGCTTTGGTGCAGGCAGCGAGCAGCGATAGAGCAAACAAAGTTCGTTTCATGCCGAGCAACATACGACGGTTGCCAGGCACAAGGCAAAACCTTGGCAGGATACAAATGTCAGGCTCGAAAAGAGAAGGTCTGGTGAGGGCGGAGGGGATCGAACCCACGACCCGCGGATTAAGAGTCCGCTGCTCTGCCAGCTGAGCTACGCCCCCGGACCAGAGGACGCAGCTTTTACCCAAAGCAGAGGCACTGGGTCAAGAGCTTCCCGAGAAAAATGCCAAGCCGGCTAACGAGAATGCCGATAGTTCATCAGCCGCGGCAGATTCTCCACCTCCCAAGCTTTGAGTGCCTGGTATCCCGGAAACGTCGCTTCCATCGCACCGAATTCCGGTGGGTGCACGCGACGGCGGCGCTTACTCCGCGCCACCCCGAGCACCTCGTGCAGCATCTCATGAAAGATGACCCAAGCAACGTAGGGCCTCGGTACAAACGCCTGATCGAGACAGGGATGAATGCGAATCAGGTTTTCGTCAGCGACAAAGCAGCCCAGTTGGATGGTCCGGCGACGCCGCCGTTTGGCCGCCACCCCCCAGGTGACTTGGGCCGTACAAGAACCGTGAAAATAGGTGACATTCACCTCGGTCGCGAGCACGGCAAGATCGTGACAACGTCCCGCAGTGACGACCGCGCTGCGAGGGGTACGCACGGGCCGCTCGCACCCGGCGATGAACTCCCCGAGGCAACGATTCGCCTCACGGTTGCCACCCTTCAGGTAACCAAGGATGGCCTCCACTTCGCGAGGTCCGGCCTTGGCGAAGGCCTGGTGCAGACGCAAGTGCATCAGACCGTGATGCTCACGGGCCGAGACGAAGGTGGTGCGGTTGTTGGTGAACACCAGGCGCACCGGCTTACCCAACTGGCCCCGTAACCAAGTGACGAACGGCTCGGGATGGGCCAAATCGATCGCGGGGGGGTCTTGAGGCGCGCTGCCCAAGACCATCGCCGCCGGTGCCGACGCGCCAAATAAGCCGAGTTGGTCCATGACGCCCATTTCTTAGCATACCGGTCCGACGAGCGCTGCCCGAATTCTTGCGGTCAACCCGGCCCCCGACTACGATCGGCCACGAGCGCGCCTGCTTGTGTGCGCTCCTTAAAGGGCGGTGACCGGATGCGTCACAACATCGGTTTGCGACTTCTCACCGTCGGGCTCTTGGGGCTCGGCGTCGGATGTAAAACAGAGACCACCGAGCCCGCGAAGGAAACCGCGGAGGGGGTCGAGGATCTCACCATCGTTGTCGAGGCCGACAAATCGCGCATCCTACAGGAAGAACAATCGTTACAGGCCAACAAGCAAGAGTTCGAGAAGGAACGCGAGCGCCTAGAAAAGGAGCGCGCCGACCTCGAACGCAAGCTCGCGACGCTCTCCAAGAAGGACAAGAAGCAGCGTGAGCGATTGGAGTCCGACGAGAATCGCCTGGACCAAGAAGAAAAGAAGTTGCGCGATCGCCTGAAGAACTTTGAGAGCGAGCGCACAGCCCTGGAGGCCGAAAAGAACAAGCTGTTGGACCGCGTCTCACAAATGACGCAGGCCAAAGGCGGCCTGACGGTGGCCCAACGTGAGGAGCTATTGTCCCGCCGCGAGAAAGAGCTGAGCCGTCGCGAAAGCAAAGTGGCCGAACGGGAACGCGAAATCCAAAAACTGCAAGGCGATGCCGTCAAGTCGCTACAAGATGTGACAAAGCTTTTGACCGACTTGGAAGGCAACGCAGGGAAAACCGTCACCGTGGTTAGCCAACCCGCTGCGCCCAGCGCCAAAGGCAGCAAAGCTGCGGTGCAAAAAGCGCAGAGCAACTACAAGGCCGCGATGGAAACCAAGGGTGTTTTAGCTGCAGATCTACCCCCAACGATCCGTGAGCAGGAGCAACAAGCCAAGAGCGCCATGAGTGCTGGCGATTTTGACACCGCGGAGCAGGCCTACAACACGCTGAAAACCAACGTCGACGCCATCAAGGTGGACTACGCCTTTGTGCATGGCAAATTCAGCCGCATCACCAAGCAGTATCCTAAAGAGAAGATCGATCAATTGGGCGAGGCCAAGCGCAAACAAGTCTCAACCCTGCTCGAAGAAGTGAGTGACTCGGTAAGCGATGGCCGGTATGACCGAGCCAATAAGAAGATCAACCAGCTGTACAAGCTCCTCGAAGGCGGCGAATAGGACACCACCATGGCCCGACCCCTCACCGCACAACTCATCCGCATCGGCATGTATCTCCTGCTCTTTTTGAGCGCTGGCACAGCGTTTTTGTTGGGCGATCGCCTCTGGGCCGCAGCGCGCGGAGGCGCTTTGCCAAGCTTTGTGGCGCTGGTACCCGTGTGCGCGTTCACCGCCTTCGTGCTGATCTACAGCGTCGACCGCTGGATGTTGGTCAAACGACGTAACTACCCGTTGGGCCGTGCCTTTTTTCAGGTGGCCTTGGCCGTGCTGTTCGCCTCGATCCTCTGGCCACAGCAAGCCCAAGAGTTCGTCGCCACCCGCCACGTACGGCGCGGAGATGGCTCGCTGGCCCGGTTGCTGTCACATCCCGACCTAGAGGTCCGCGCGGCTGGCTGTGAATTGGCGGGCCGCCGCGGCGACGAAGCGCTGCGTAGCTTGGTGGAAGAACGACTACGCGTAGAAAAAGACAGCGCGGTACGCGACGCCTGCAGCGCCGCCTTGCAGCGCCTCACAACAGCCGCCCCTAAAGCGGCCGATCCATTGTTGCCGACCGGCGAACCCTAGCCCAGCGCTAGGTCTAACAGGCCTCGCCGAAGACCTCCGCCGAAAACGCCTCGATCGTCACGGAACCATCCCGCCACGCCGCGGGAGGCAATCCCGCCTTCAAACATGTTTGGTCGAGGAACGTCTCAGCATCCCAACCATGCTCCGAGGCCACCTGCGGCAACAACACGCCGCGTCGTGCACCGCGCCCGACAAGCAAGCCATGGGTCCCCACCACGATTGCCTCGGGGGTGATCGGTTGCGCTTGAGTCAGCGCCGAAATCTCCACAACGCACTGAGACAGCTCGTCGGGAGTCACCGGTCGAAACCGCGGGTCACGCGTCGCGGCAGCAATCGCCATCTCGCGTACGGCCATCCACAGCGGTTCGCGCTCCGAGAAGGTGCCGATACATCCCCGGAGCGAACCCTTGCGCGTATGCAGCGTGACAAAGCAGCCGCGCCCCACCTCGACGCCCTCCGGAAGTGGCATTGCCGGTTCACAATCGCCCTGCTCCGCCAACGCCGCCGCCATAGTGGTCCGCGCCCACGCGAGTAGCCAGGTTCGCGCTGCTTGTGACAACGCGGACTGCGCTTCGGGCTGTGGGCTGACCTCGACCATAGCACCCCCTCGTTTAGAACTGAGCCAACCCGGGCACCCGCGGATACGGGATAGCATCGCGGATGTTCTGCAGGCCGCAGATGTAAACGATCAGACGCTCGAAGCCGAGACCGAAGCCAGCATGCGGCACGCTGCCATAACGCCGCAAATCTCGGTACCAAGCGTAGTGTTCAGGGTGCAGCCCCATCTTCGTCATCCGCGCATCCAGCCGATCCAATCGCTCTTCGCGCTGGCTGCCGCCGATGATCTCGCCGATGCCTGGCGCTAGCACGTCCATCGCAGCAACCGTTTTTTCGTCGTCATTCATGCGCATGTAAAATGCCTTGATGACCTCGGGGTAGTTCATCACGACCACCGGGCGGCCGACATGCTCCTCCGTGAGAAAACGCTCGTGCTCAGTTTGCAAGTCCCGGCCCCACTCAGCTGGGTAGTCAAACTTCTTGCCCGACTTCTGCAAAATGCTCACGGCCTCGGTGTAGTCGAGGCGCTCAAAGCTCGAATCGATGAACTTCTCCATGCGTGCAGTGACACCCTTCTGCACGCGCTCCTCGAAGAACTTCATGTCGTCGGCCCGCTCTTTTAGCACGGCCGCGAACACGTACTTGAGGAACCGCTCAGCGAGATTGGCGTCGTCGTTCAGATCGGCAAAAGCGATTTCTGGCTCGATCATCCAGAACTCGGCCAGGTGACGAGCGGTGTTGGAGTTCTCAGCCCGAAAGGTCGGGCCAAAGGTGTAAACCTTGGAGAGCGCCAAGCAGTACGCCTCAACGTTGAGTTGCCCGGAAACGGTGAGATAGGTCTCTTTGCCAAAAAAATCTTGGTGCCAGTCGATTTTGCCCTTGTCGTCTCTCGGGAGATTCGCGAGGTCGAGGGTTGAGACGCGAAACATCTGCCCCGCACCCTCCGCGTCGCTCGCGGTAATGATGGGGGTGTTCACCCAGAAGAAACCCTCTTCGGTGAAGAAACGATGGACCGCCATGGCCGCGCTGTGCCGCACCCGCGCGACCGCGCCAAACGTGTTGGTGCGAGGACGCAGATGCGCGACTTCGCGCAAGAACTCCAGCGTGTGCTGTTTGGGTTGGATCGGATAGGTCTCGGGATCGTCGACGAAACCGACCACGACGATCTCATCCGCTTGCACCTCGTAGCTCTGCCCTTTGCCCTGGCTTTTGACCAAGGTGCCCCGGACCACGACGGAACAGCCGGCAACCAAGCGCAGAATTTCGGTTTGGTAATTGGCCAACGCCGCGGGAGCGACCACCTGGATCGGATCTTGGCAGGAACCATCGGTGACGTTGACGAACGAGATACCGGCCTTGGAATCGCGCCGCGTACGCACCCAGCCGCGCATCTCTACGTGGGTCGCAGCAGGAATTGAACCATCGAGAGCCTTCTTGACACTAACGAGCTGCATGACTTTTCTCCTCGTGTTCCTGGGGCAGCTCTTGAGCAGGCGGGATAGCCTTCGGCGGCACGGAGCCTCCCGGAAAATCGGCGAGAAGATACACTCCCAAGGGCGCACGAGCCATAGGACTATGACAAAGACTTACGACAAAGCACGATCGCCTCACGGCCCGCTCCTCCAAAGGTTCACCCTCAGAAAGCAGCTCCCTACCTCTGGCCGAACGCTTAAGAACGGGATAGACGAACTCCCCATGGCTGAACCAAGCCGAGGCGAGCGACGCGCCGTCCTCATCATTGATGATTCCCCCACCGTCCTACGCGTGATGGAGGCTGTGTTGCTGGAGGCCGGCTATTCGGTCACCTGCCTGGAATCTGGCCGCGACGCGGTGACCTGGGCGCGGCGAACCAAGCCGGCGCTGATCATTGTCGACTTTGCGATGCCCGAGATTTCTGGCTACGCCGTCTGTCGGGAGCTCGGCCGTGATCCCATCACGGAGAGCACCCCGGTGATCCTGATGACGACTCGCGGCGACGCCATAGGCGATCGCTTTGTCCGTGAGCTTGGCGTTGTGGACCACATCACCAAGCCCTTTGCTCCCGAGGCGCTCTTGGCGCTGGTGGAGCACGTGCTCAGCCGCGGCCCCGACAAGAGGCCACGCGAGGCTGTGGCAACAGCGTTTGCCACGCCACCCCACGACCAGGTCGCAGAACGTGAACTGGCATGCCGATTAGCGATGGCGCTCGCCGAGGACGCCACTGAGGATACGTTGGAAGAACGCCTGCAACGGGCTCTGGGTCGCCCCCAAGTGGTGGAAGCGCTTAACCGCCTGGCACCACACGCCAAGGGTCCCGTCGTGCTACGCGGCGACTTGGCCGCGATCCCGATGGCCGAGGTGCTGCAGCTGTTATCCTTGCAGCGGCAAACCGGTGTGTTGCGCATTCGCGACCCCGAGCGCGAGGTGGCGATCTTCTTGAAAGATGGTCAGGTGCGCCTGGTTACGGGCAACAACTTGTCCCCCGATCTGCTCTTGGGCAGCATCCTCGTCCAGGAAAAGCTTATCTCCAAAGCCGAGCTAGACCAGCTCATCAGCAATCGTCGCGGCAGCCGCCGATTGATTGGTTCCCAAATCGTGCAATTGGGCTACGTCACCCGCGATGACCTGCACAAGGCCCTGCGCCGACAGTCGAGTGAGCTGATTTATGAGCTTTTACGGTGGGATGGCGGCCAATGGCACTTCGAGCGCTGCGCTGCCTTGCCCGCCGAGGTGTTGGACTTCGAGTTTGGCGTCAGCATCGATGCACTCTTGATGGAAGGTTTTCGACGCGTGGATGAGTGGGGTCTCATCGAGGGCGTCTTAAAGAGCTTCGCCGTGGTCCCGAACCTCGTGCCGGGCGGCGTGGCCCATCTCGGCGACTCTGGGCTCACCGAGGAGGAATCAACGTTGGTGGACGCCATCGATGGCGCACGGAGTGTCCATGAGCTCATCCGCGTGCTTGGCATGCCTGCCTTCGAAGTCGCGCGACTGCTTTACCGACTAGCGTGCGCGCGCGTGGTCAACCTACCCGACACCACGCCCATGCCTCTAGAAGATCAGGAAACGCTGGTGTGACCCTTGTCGACGCCTAGCGGACACGGTAGAGCCTAGCCACTGCTCACACGGACGAAATGATAGCCCATGACGAACTACGCCGACCTGCTTGCCCACGTCACCATCTTCCAGCACCTCGAACCAGCCGCCCTGGAGCGCTTGAGCGCCCGGTTGAAGGTGATCACGTTCCCAAAAGATGGGGTCATCGTCTCGCAATCCGATCCAGGCGACTCGATGTTCATCATCGACCAAGGGCGCGTCAAAGTCGTGCTGTATGGCGATTCTGGACGAGAGGTCATCCTGAGCATCTTTCGAAGCGGCGATTTCTTCGGCGAAATGAGCCTCTTAGACGGCCAACCCCGTTCCGCCAACGTCATCGCGCTGGAAGACGCGCGCTTGTTGGTGCTGTCACGCGAAGACTTCGTGCAACACTTGCACGAGGCGCCGAGCACCGCGCTCAGCATCCTCGCCGAGATGAGCGCGCGCCTGCGCCGCGCCGATGAGGTCATCGGCAACCTGGCACTTTTGGATGTTTACGGTCGCGTGGCCCGTGTATTGGTAGAGCTCGCGCGTCGGGACGGACACACCACCGATGAGGGGATTGTCATTCGCGAGCGTCCAACGCACCAAGATCTGGCCGCGATGATTGGCACCAGCCGCGAAACTGTTTCGCGCGTGCTCTCAGAATTCCAACGCCGCGGCCTACTGTCGATGCAGGGGAAAACCAGCCTGCTCAGTCACGGCTTTGCCGAAATCGATATCGGGCCAGAGACTGCGTCTTCGTCTTAGACCTAGCGACGCTTCCCCTTGCCCTTCTCGGGGGCCTTCTCCT
>JAKLEG010000231.1 GCA_022703175.1 Myxococcota bacterium
GCACGCATGCCCAAAGCCAATGACCGAGTGTTGGAGGGGGGCTACACCTTCACGGTGGTGGAGGTGCACGGCCCGCGCATCCTGAAGGTGCGCATCCAACGCGAGCCCAGCCGCGATGCCCGAGCCCAAGTCGCGCCGGTGGCGCCCGCTGCCAAGGCCTAAAGACGCGACGAGCGCTTGGAGAACAGCGACCTAGTTTTCCGCTGGCGCCTCGTCCGACTCACCCTTCTTCTTCTTGGCGGCCGCGACTTTGGTCGGGTCGAGCGGCGTCGGCTCTTTTACCAACGCGTTCTTCAGCACATCTTCGATACGGTTGGCGAAGATGAATTCCAGATCTTTTCGATTTTCCTCAGGAATTTCGACAAGATCCTTCTTGTTCCGCTCCGGCATGATGATGCGTTTGACGCCCGCACGTTTGGCCGCCAGCACCTTTTCTTTGATACCACCCACCGGCAACACCTTGCCGCGCAGGGTGATTTCGCCCGTCATGGCGACATCGGCGCGCACGTTGATACCGGTTAACAGCGACACCAACGCGGTCAAGAGCGTGACGCCTGCGGACGGGCCATCCTTTGGAATGCCGCCTGCCGGAATATGGATGTGCAAGTCGAACTGCTTGAACATCGCATCGTCGATACCCAACGCCGCCGCTTGCGCACGTGTATAGGAGAGCGCGGCCTGCGCCGATTCCTTCATCACGTCACCCAGCTGCCCGGTGAGCGTCATACCGCCTTTACCGGGCATCTTGGTGGCTTCGATAAATAATACGTCGCCGCCCACCGAGGTCCAGGCAAGGCCTGTGGCCACACCCGTGACGTCGGTGCGCTCGGCCATCTCGTTGATAAACTTCTCGGGGCCCAGCAACGCTTCAAGCTCGTCGGCCTTCACGACGCGTTTTTCTTTGATGCCATCGGCAAAGCCAACCGCCACCGCGCGACAGACGCAATCAATTTCGCGCCGCAGATTACGCACGCCGGCCTCGCGTGTGTACGACGAGATCATCGCCGCGATGACGTCATCGGCGAGTGCCAGCCGGTCATTGTCGAGGCCGTGATCGGAAACCGCCTTCGGCACCAAGTGGCGCTTGGCAATTTCCAGCTTTTCCTCGTGCGTGTAACCGGGCAGCTCCAAGATCTCCATGCGATCTTTCAGCGCTGCCGGCACCGTGTCGAGCACGTTGGCCGTGGCGATGAAGAAGCACTTGGAGAGATCGAACGGCACATCGATATAGTGGTCGGCAAAGGTATGGTTTTGCTCAGGATCGAGCACTTCCAAGAGGGCCGCCGCGGGGTCACCACGGAAGTCGTGCGCCAGTTTGTCAACTTCGTCGAGCACGAAGACCGGGTTGTTGGCCGCGGCTTTCTTCATGCCTTGAACGACGCGACCGGGGAGAGCGCCAACGTAGGTCCGGCGATGACCGCGGATTTCGGCCTCGTCGCGCACGCCGCCCATCGCGACGCGCACGTACTTGCGACCCATCGCTTTGGCGATCGACATGGCCAGCGACGTTTTACCGGTGCCAGGCGGGCCCACGAAACACAAAATCGGCCCCTTCATGTCGCTCTTTAGCTTGCGAACCGCTAGGTATTCGACGATGCGCTTCTTCGGTTTTTCGAGACCGTAGTGATCGGCATCGAGAACGCTGCGCACTTCTTTCAGGTCGATGCGATCGACGGTGGAGCGGCTCCATGGCAAATCGCATAACCACTCGACGTAGGTGCGTGCCACGGTGTACTCGGCCTGCGACGGACTCATGTTGCGCAGCCGCTTCAACTCCTTGTGGGCGGCCTTCTCGGCCTCCTCGGGGAGTTGCGCCTCGGTGATGCGCGCTTCGAGCTCGGCCAGATCGTCATCGGAGTCGTCACCCTCGCCCAGCTCGTCGCGGATCGCTTTGAGCTGCTGGCGCAGGTAGTACTCACGTTGGGTCTTGGACATCTCGCCCTTGACCTGCGAGCTAATCTTGTTCGACAGCTTCAGAACTTCGAGCTGGCGCGACAGGAGCTCCAACACCCGACGCATGCGGGCGACAAGGTCGACCGTTTCGAGAACGGACTGCTTCTCTTCAACGGAGGCCTCGACATTCGACGCGATGAGGTCAGCCAGCACGCCAGCGTCGTCCACACGCTCCAGGAGTTCCACCGCGGACGGCGGCAGCTCCGGAATCATGCGCAACACTTCGCGCGCCGTTTTGCGCAGACTCATCGTCAGCGCCTCGACCTCGACTTGATTCGACGGCGGCTCATCCACCGAAGTGATGCGTGCCTTGAGGTACGGGACACTGTGGGTGTACTCGGAGAGCCGCACGCGCGACAGGCCCTGCACCACCACCGAAAAGTTATCTTTAGAGGCCTTAACCAGCTTCACCAGACGCGCGGCGCATCCCATGCCGTACAGATCCGCTGGAACGGGATCATCGACATCAGGATCGCGTTGCGCGACCACGGCCACCAAACCGTTCTCCTTGATGCTCTCCTCAACCAACCGAACCGTCTTCGGCCGGCCAATGCCCAAAGGCACAATGGACCCTGGAAACAGCACGGTGTTGCGTAGAGTTAAAACTGGAAGTTCCTCGGGGATGACGATGGTGCCGTCCATCTCGCTGGGCTTCGCCAGCGTGGTCATCGGAGGGGGGCCCTTGTCACTTTTTTTGTGCTCGGTCATGTCTCACGTCCGTTGGGCCGCCCGTCGAGAGATAGCAAACTCGCTATCGCCGTGAGCCGCCACGTCGTTGAAAGGCAGATTGCTGCACCTAGGCGTAAAGCGCAAGTGCTTGGCTACGCGGCGATGGGCGCAAGCCCATCACTGTGCTTCTCGTAACGCTTTTGGCAGGCCGGGCAGGCCAGCGCCGAATCGAGATTGGCGCCGCAATCACACACCCAGCCAATTTGGCGAGCGGGGTTCCCCACCATTAGGGCATGCGCAGGAACATCGCGAATCACCACGGTGCCGGCGCCGATGAGCGCGTTTTGGCCAATGACCGTACCCGCCACGATCGTAGCGTTGGCGCCCACCGAAGCTCCGCGCTTCAAGAGCGTCTTGGCAAAATCATTGGGATTCACCGGATGGGCGACGCGGGGTCGCAGATCGTTGGTGAACGTCGCGTTGGGACCACAGAAGACGTAGTCCTCGCAGGTGACCTTATCCCAGACCTGCACGCCATTTTTGATCGTAACGTGGTTGCCCAGAACAGCGCCGGACTCCACAAACGAGCACTCACCGATATTACAGTGGGTGCCGACCTTGGCGCCCTTCATCACGTGGGCATGAGCCCAAATGCGAGTGCCTTCGCCAATGTCGGTGGAATCGGCCATGCCCATGGGATGAACGAAGTACGGAAGCGCCGGGGCCTTTGCCGGTGTCTTCCGTTGAGCCTTCTTCACAACCTGCTTCTTAGGTGCCTTGGGGGCTTTTTTCTTTGTCTTCACACCGTTGTGATTACCGCCCCCCCTGGCTGTGGGTCAAGTCGCATACAACTGTGTCAAGGTAATTGACGCGACCCTCAAAATTTGGTTACCGTCCCCGCGATTTTGTCGGTCTCGGGGATATTTCTAGAGTCAACGTGAGAGCGTATCGGAGGCATGGCTCGTGCACTTGCATACTGACAACGAGATGACTGAGCTGTGGGCGTCACCCCGTAAGAAGAGCCCACAAACAGACAAGCCGGCGGCCCCTGCCAAGAAGGCACCCGCCCGACACCGGAAGGAATCCGACGAGGAAGAGGAACCGGAAGACGCCGCGGACTTGCCGGAGGATGATGACGGCGACGGTGACAGTGACGAAGATCACGACGCCGACGGCGAAAGCGAAGGTGAGGGAGGTCTCGACGATCTCGATGCCGATCCGGACGTCGAGGACGACGGCGAAACGGCCGAGGACGAAGAGGAAGACGACACCGACGGCGACCTCTCGGAGGATCCTGAAGACTACGAGACCTTCGATGACGACGACGAATTCGGCTTCGACGAGGATGATGAACTCGACGAGGACGAGGACGAAGACGCCGCTGATGCCGACGAAGAAGAGGAAGAGGAGATCGAGGACGACGAGGACGACGACGACGACGCTGGCTACGGCTACGGCGAAGACGACGAAGACCTCTAGCCCCTCGCGCCCCCTACCCGCCTAACAGCTGCAGCACGCCCTGCGCACGCTCCCGAATCCGTGAGACCGGAATCGGATTGCCAGGTGCAAGTGTCTGGGCCAACAACGCATCGAGCTCGCGATCTCGACCTTGTGCGTCCGAGAGCGCGGCCAGCGCTGCACCAATCGCCTCCCGACTCTCGCCGCCGCGGGACTGCATCGCGACATCTAGGTTGGCCACCACGGTAGCGAGGGCTGCCTTGTCATGCACTGTCAACACTTCGCGCTGGTTGATCACCTCAAGCGCCTCTAAAAATCGCGCGAAACTGCCAATCACGCGTTGCATCGGTTGCGCCCGCAACGGGCTCCACATCTCCAACAGATCGTTGAACGCTTCGCGTTGTGACAGGATGGCGCGTTTGTCCCCAGCACGCATCCAAGCAAAACCGGGGCTGAACATGAACCGCTCGACGCCATCCCGCAGGCGCTTGAGCGGCTCACTCCACTCAGCCGCGGGCTTGGCATTCACAAACCGTTCGACGTCCAGCACCATGTCACGCAATTCGAACACCCGCGATCGCAACTCCCGCGATGAGAGCAGCTCAAAGCTCTGCTCACTCTCGACGTCTTGGCTATGTCCCCGAGGTAGCGCCGCAAACACGCCGTTCAACAGCGCCACGACGCCGGACCTCACGTGTTCGATATGATCTTGGACCGCGTCCAAGAGCTCCCAGCCATCTTTCAACTTGAGGACCGCGGCCAACCTTTTGCGGAACCGCTGAACCTCGCCCGCAAGCACAAAGCTCATCGCCCAGCTGGTTTCGCGGATGCGCAATAAAATTGGATCGACTGCGGATCCCCCAGAGGCGACGGCGACGGGCACACTCGCACCGGGTGTCTGCGCGTGTTCGCCACTGGAGAGAGCGTCCAGGTTAAAACCCGCGTCCTCGTCGGCATGGGCGGCCAACGGCTGCAACAACTGCTGCAGCTCCTCCAACGCTAGCCACATCGATGCGACCGCATCGTTTGAGCGAGACCAGAGGGTCGTAGGCGTTTGCGAGCTGACACCACGCTCCAAGTCTCGGATGTCGATGTCGGACAACTTGGCATAACAACGTAGCGCCGCTCCCGTCACCGCTGACGCTTCACCACGCGTGATGGAATTCACGATCGCGGCAATACGGGCATTCAACAACTCGGGGTCGACGCGCTCGGTGCTTCCCTGGCCCTGCATCCTGGTTGTGTCCATCCTTCGAGCCACCGGGGTGTGGCCGCATCCCACTCCACCTTTGACTGTACCGGGCATGGTACCGCCGCGCCAATAGTCGGCCATCCGAACGCACCCCTACGACTGGCCTAAACGCGCTACCGTCCTATCTTGTGAATACTTCCCCTGTGGCCCCCGGCTGCGCTAGATGAGTTCGAATGACCACTGATTCCCCGCCGGCCTCACCCCTCGAAACCACCCTCCGCGCATTGTTGCGCTCGCTCGGGCGCGTCGCGATCGCACTGTCGGGCGGCGTCGATTCCTCGGTGCTCGCGGCCTTGGCTGCCGAAGAGCTGGGCCCCAACGCGTTGGCCGTCACCGGCATCTCCGCAAGCCTGCCAGCACAAGAACTAGAGCGAATCGCAGCGTTTTGCCGCTCGCGTGGGCTCAGTCACACCACGATCACCACCCATGAAATGGCCAACCCAAACTACGTGGCCAACACCCCCGACCGCTGCTACTTCTGCAAGTCCGAGCTGTTCACCGCGATCGGTCGCCTCGCAAAATCCCGTGGCCTCACGGTGATCCTCGATGGCACCCACGCCGAAGACCTGCGCGGTCATCGTCCCGGTAAACGCGCCGCCGAAGAGCTACATGTCCGCTCACCACTGGCCGAAATCGGCGCGACGAAAGCCGACGTGCGCGCCATGGCCCGCCGCTTGGGTATCGCCAACGCCGACCGACCCGCCTCGCCTTGTTTGAGCTCCCGCATCGCTTTTGGCGTCCCGGTCACCGTAGAACGCATCACCCGCGTGGGGCGGGCCGAAAGCTTCTTGCGCGAGTTGGGCTTCAGTGACCTGCGCGTGCGCCTGCACGATGTGCTGGCCCGCATTGAAGTCCCCTTGGCCGAGCTGGCACTGGCCGTCACGCATGCCGACGCCATCGCCCAGCACTTCAAGAGACTGGGCTTCATCTATGTCACCCTCGATTTGCAAGGCCTGCGCTCGGGCAGCCTGCTAGAAGCCGTGGAGAAGCCCGCCCGATGAACCACGACGCCCTCACCACGCTTTTGAACGAGGTCGCCTTGGGCCAAACCTCGGTCGCACAAGCCACCGTACGCCTGGCCAACCTGCCCTACGAGGATTTGGGTTTTGCCCGCCTCGACCACCATCGCGAGTTGCGCCAGGGCACAGCGGAGGTGATCTTTGGCGCCGGCAAGACGCCCGAGCAGGTTGCCCAGATTGCGCTTCACTTGGCCAACCACGGCGCCCCAGTGCTGTGCACACGCGCCACACCGGAAGCGTTTGCCGCCACGCAGGCGGTGTTGAAGGACGCCGCATACCACCCGCTGGCAAGAGCGATTACCGTGGTGCGTGAACGTCGCCCTCGCTATGGGCGCGTAGGCGTCCTGTCGGCTGGCACCTCCGACCTCGCCGTGGCCGAGGAAGCCGCGCTCACCGTCGATTTTTTCGGCGCCGAGGTGGTGCGGTTGGCGGACGTGGGCGTGGCCGGAATTCACCGCCTGCTCAGCGAAGGAGATGCCCTCAAAAGCCTCGATGTCGCCATCGTGGTGGCTGGCATGGAAGGCGCATTGCCGTCGGTCGTGGGCGGCTTGGTGTCGATTCCGGTGGTGGCCGTGCCCACCTCGGTGGGCTATGGCGCAAGCTTTGGTGGGCTCGCGGCCCTCTTGGGTATGCTCAATTCGTGCGCTGCAGGAATCACGGTGGTGAACATCGACAACGGCTTTGGTGCGGCCGCGGCGGCCCAGCGCATCCTGAGCCTGGCGCGGCGCTAACCGAGTAGCGGTCGAAAGAGCTCGAAAAACCTAGGCTTAACGGATTTCTGTAGGACAGGTTCCGTTGATTTCGATGTCGGCCGGGGTGCGCGGGATAACCACCCACACCGGACGTGCTGCCAACACCTGACGCAACGTGCCAATGATGCGCAGTGTTTGCCGTTCAGTCGCCGGCTTGGTGAGCTGCAGCGCGCCAAACTGGAGCGGATCCAGCGTACCAATCACCGTCGTCTTGCTGGGGTCGATGGTGTCGTTCGGGTCGTTGGGACACGTGGTGGGCGCCTTGTTGGTGGCCAATGCTTCAACGAACTTCTGCTGATTGTTGCACCAGACATTGTAGCGCAGCACGAATTCGGGCGACGCCTCACGCGAGATGATCGCAACCTTCACCGGTACATCGGCAGGGGTGCCCGCTTCGTAACGGCCGTAGACCTCGGCTGACCATTGGCCAAAGATCCGGAACCCCGACTCCTCCGTGCAGGAGAAGTCGTTGTAGCAAAGTCGCTCACAGCAATACTCCAACGGGTTGTTGGGCACGTAGGTGGAGAGAGCGCAGCTGTTCACTGGCGGCTTCGCGGCCGAGCCCGCCGGAACGATACCGTAAAAGTCGGTCACCGTGTTGCGACAGTTGGGGTTGACCGGCGACGTCGGACACTGCCCGGTGGGGGCAAGGCAGAAGGTGTCGATCGACGCGTCATCACACGAAGGTGGCGACGGTAAGCAATACGGCTGCATCGGCCCCAGCTCACACAATGGCGGCATGTACGATTCACCCATGCCCACCTCGCACACCGGTGGCAACTCTTCGACGCCTTCAGGCAGGTTACACCCCTGCCGTTCCATGTTCCCCGAGTTGTTCAGGTCGCAAGTGAGCGGCCGACTGGTCGGCGCCAACGTCTCGAAGCAGACCAAGCCATCTTCGTATTTTTCCAAATCAATACTATCGCCCAGGTTGCGCCCGTAGGTCTTGGTGGCAGCCTGATACACGGCAGGCTCAATTTTGTGGGCCGTCGCCAAGGTGGGCAACAGATCGGCACCACGACGCACGCCATCGCGCTTCCAGAGCGGGTTCTGGAACTGGGTCGAGCCGGCAAACTCTACCGGCGCACCGCGCAACGACACAACGATGTCGCCGACTTCGAGGTTATCTGGATAATTAAAGTTGAAGGCGTACATGAAGTTGAAGCCTCGTGCCTTCGCCGCCGGATTGATGTCGGTGATGTAGAAGCCTTCATTCCCCACGGCGGTCACAACCAGCGGCCCACGTTCACACGCACCACCCGCGGCGACGGCGGCATCGTACTCGGCGCGGGTACATCCCACCACCTCAACAAACAACCCCATCGCTGGCGGCGGTGCATTCACAGCCCGCCCGTGCGAGTAACCAACAAAAACGGACTCGCCATTTTCGTCGGTGCCGATGCCATAGCGGGGGTCCCCGGCCAGGGCGCAGACGTTGGTGACCTGTGGCATCACCGAGCTCGTGGTGTTGTCCGGCACAAATGCCTCGGCTGGCGGCGGCTTGCCGGATGGCACCAACAACGGCTCTTGGACCTGCGAAATCGTGGGACGATCGAAGTAGAACGCGGGCGAAATGCCCGTGGCGAAGCTACCCAACTCGTTGGACGAACCGCAGTCCTCGACCCAAATGTTGGTGGCCCCAAGCGAGTGCTCGATCTGCAGGTCGATTTCGGCGACACCATTC
>JAKLEG010000232.1 GCA_022703175.1 Myxococcota bacterium
AAATCACCGGGCTTGCAGCCGTGCCACCCTTGTGGATTCAGATGGCCACGCTCCCATGGCCCGCCTCGGTGACGACACACCTGCGCTACATCACCAACTCGGGCGGCCACCTGCCCAAAGAGACATTACAAAAACTGCGCACGGCGTTGCCGCAAACCCAACCGTTTTTGATGTACGGTCTCACCGAGGCCTTTCGTTCCACCTATCTGCCGCCCGCCGAGCTCGACCGACGCATCGACTCCATGGGCAAGGCCATTCCCAACGCCGAGATCCTGGTGGTACGCGAGGATGGCTCAGCGTGCGCGCCCGATGAGCCTGGAGAGCTCGTGCATCGGGGCGCGTTGGTGTCGTTGGGCTATTGGAAAGACCCCGTGAAGACCGCCCTGCGCTTCAAACCCGCGCCCAATCAGCTGGCGGGCCTGCCGGTCCCAGAGCTGGCCGTTTGGTCGGGAGATACCGTGCGCCAAGATGCCGATGGCTATTTGTACTTCGTGGGTCGCCGGGATGAGATGATCAAGAGCTCTGGCTACCGCATCAGCCCCACCGAAATTGAAGAGATCCTCTACGACACCCAGCTCGTAGGTGAAGTGGCTGCGTTTGGCGTGCCGCACCCGGTGTTAGGCCAAGCCATCGCGGTGGTGGCCACGCCTGGCGCCGACGCCCAGGTCAGCGTCGAAGTGTTGCTCGACCACTGTCGAGAGCGCCTCCCCTCCTACATGGTGCCCACCCTGCTGCACCTGGTGGCGGGCCCCTTGCCACGCAACGCCAACGGCAAAATCGATCGCAAACAGCTGGCTCAAACGCTACGGCCGGATAACCCTGAGAGCGCCTCATGAGCCCACCCGACCTGCCGCATCACGTCCCCCAACACCAGTTTTCGGTGCACGGTCAGGAGCTGGTGGTGGGCGGCTTGCCGCTATCGCGCCTGGCCGCACGCGTGGGTGCCACCCCGTTTTACGCCTATGACCGCGCGGTGATTGCGCGACAAGTGGCAAAGCTACGCACCACACTTCCCAAGACACTTGAGCTGCACTACGCCGTTAAGGCCAATCCCATGCCGGCGGTTGTGCAGCATTTGGCGGCCTTGGTCGATGGTTTTGACGTAGCGTCGGCCCAGGAGCTACGCACGGCACTGGATACGGGCAAGTCACCGATGCAGATCAGTTTTGCCGGGCCTGGCAAAAGCGTCGCCGAACTGCACATAGCGGTGGCTGCGGGCGTGTTGGTGAACATCGAATCGGCGCGCGAGTTGCCGCTTTTGGAGCACGCAAGTCGCGCACTTCAACTGCCGGCGCGGGTAGCGGTGCGCATCAACCCGGACTTCGAGCTTAAAGGGGCTGGCGTCAAAATGACCGGCGGCGCCCGACCGTTTGGTGTCGATGTCGAGCAGGTCCCTGAATTACTTCGCGAATTGGCACAACGAAAGCTCGCCTTCGAGGGCTTTCACCTGTTTTGTGGTGCGCAAAACCTGCACGCCCAAGCGTTGGTAGAGGCGCACACGTTAACCTTCGAGCTGGCAATGCGCTTGGCCGAGCTAGCGCCAGCGCCGCTGCGCATTTTGAATATCGGGGGTGGCTTTGGCATCCCGTATTTTCCCGGGGACCCACCGCTGGATCTTGGCCCTATCGCCGCCGGATTAGAGCTCCACCTGGCGCGCGCCGCCCAACGCTTGCCGGGGATGCGCGTGGTGTTGGAGCTAGGGCGATACCTAGTAGGCGAGGCAGGCGTGTACGTCTGTCGCGTGGTGGACAGCAAACTCTCACGCGGCAAGCTGTTCTACGTCACCGATGGCGGCCTGCACCACCATTTGGCGGCCTCTGGGAATTTTGGCCAGGTGTTACGTAAGAACTACCCGGCTTGCATCGGCACTCGCATGCAAAGCGTCGAGCAAGCCGTTGCAAACGTGGTGGGGCCACTTTGCACACCGCTCGATGTGCTGGTCCAACAGATGGAATTGGCGCACGCCGACGTGGGTGACTTGGTCGTCATCTTTCAATCAGGGGCCTACGGCTTGTCGGCCAGTCCGACGCAGTTCTTGGGGCACCCAATGGCGCTCGAAGTCCTCGTCTAGGCAGCCTGACGCAGCAAAAAAACATCGGCGATCGCCGGAGCAGATATCAGGCGCTCAACACCCTAAAAGGGCGGGGCGAGTTGGCCGTCGTCACCGTTGCCCCAGCAGGCTACTTCACCGGTAACACTCAGGGCGCAGTTGAAATCGCTGCCGGCAGTGATGCTCAGGTAGGAGCCCGCAGGTGGTACCGACTCATTGTCGCCGTTGTATCCCCAGCACGCCAAGGTGCCGTTGGTTTTGAGCCCGCAACCGTGCAGGCCACTCACATCGACGCTTTGGTAGCTGCCCGCCGCGGGGGTGGATTGCCCAAAGTTGTCCAAACCCCAGCAAGTGGCCGCATGCGAAGCCGATACTGCACAGCTTTGTTGATTGCCGGCCACCACACTCAAGAACTCGCCAGCCGGCTGATCTGACTGGGTGTAACCGTTGGCCCCCCAACAAAACAACGCGGCATTGGGGTGCAACACGCAAGTATGCCAATCCCCGGCCGAAATCGACATCACGGCGCCTGCAGGCGTATCTCGTTGCCCCATGGTGTTACCACCCCAGCATGCCGACGACCGATCGGTGCGAATGCCACAGGTATGGTCTACGCCAGCGCTCAAATAGACAAACGGCCCCGCAGGCGGCGTGGCTTGAAGTACGTCATTGCTTCCCCAACAAAACACTTCGCCATCTGTTTTTAAGGCGCAAAAATGCACGCGCCCCGAGGTGACCTGCACAAAATCCACATCTGGGAAGGTCACGAGCGCATCGTAGCGAATCCCCCAGCAGACGATGCGGTTGTTGGCGCCAATGGCGCAGCTGGCGTCGTAGCCAGCGTCAATCTGCGCGGCCCAGAACGGGTCGGCTGGCGGCGGCTCCACCACCGGCGGCACGCATTGGCCGTAGTTGTCTGAGCTCGCGATGGCGCAGCTGGGGCCGGCACAAGCAAGCGTGCCGTCGGCCAACGTGGCGCAGGTGTAACCCGCGTTCACCGCCAAGTCGGTCAAGATCCCTACAGGCGGCACCGGTGCAGTCGCACCCCAACAAGTCGCAGCCCCAGCAGCACTTACCCCACACACGCCAGCGTAAGCCGCTACAAGCTTGGTGAAAGTGCCTGTGGGCGCAGTGGTCACGCTACCCCAACAATGGGCGATGCCATCGGCAGCAAGTGCACAACTGAAGTCCGTGCCGGTGGCCACGGCGACATAGCTGCCGGCAGGCGGCGTTGCCTCACCGCTGGTGTTCGAACCCCAACAAGCCACGGTCTGGTCAGCCTTCAGCGCGCACGCGTGGTATTCGCCCAGCGCCACGGCCGTGTAGGCACCCGCGGGCGGAGAGTTGATCGAACCGGCACTCCCCCAACAGTGCAAGCTCCCATCACTTTGTGCAATCGCGCAGGCGTTCATCACGCCCACCGCCAACGTGCTGTAGGTGCCAGCGGGAGCTGCGAGCTGCCCATAATCGTTGTTTCCCCAACAAACCAACGCGTCGGCGTTGGTCAACCCACAGGTCACGCGCCCGGCCGCGGCCACCTGCTGATAGGTCCCGGCCACCACGCTACCTTGCCCGTAGGCGTTGCTACCCCAACACTCAATGGCCGCGTCACTGCGCAAGGCACAGGCGTGGCGATAGCCCGCGGCCACTTGCACATACGTCACCGGTGTCACCGGGTCAGGACGGCCCAAAGGCTCCACGGCGTTCAACGTTAAGCTCTTGGTCACCGTCGCACCATCCAACTCACAGGTGAGTATGAAGGTGGTGGGGCCAGTAAGAGTCAGTTCAGAGGTGGCACCATTCACCACCGGACCGATGTCATGGTCCAACGCACAGGTTGCCGCTGTGGTAGGCGGTGGATTGTAAAACCAGCGCCACATCACCGTGGTGGGCACACCTTTGCGCAACAGCTCCGGGCTGGCCGCAAACCCCACGATTTCGCTTCCGGGCGTCACCGTTGTCACTGCAATCACCGCCGTCGCGGTGTCCTCCCCAGCGCTGCTTGTGCAGGTGAGGGTATAGGTGGTGTTGGCGCTCTGAGACACCGTCACCGCTTGGTTGCTCGTGACGTTGCCAACGTTGTGGTTGATGACGCAACTCGGTGTAGGTACCGGGGGCGTGGCGTATTGCCACGTGAAGCGAACCTCGGTGTCGGTGTCGGCAGCCACGCTGGCGGGGGTCGCATGGAAGTTGGTGATGCTGGGAGCTACTTCACCGTTGCCCACACTCACGAGCACGTCCATCCCGTCGGAGCCAGCAGTGTTCGCGCAATGCAGCGCAAAGGTAGTCGCAACACTCAGCGTGACACTGGTGCTTGCGCCATTCACCACCGTGCCCACGCCTTGGTCGATCACACAGGTGGGCGCTGGGGTCGGCTGATTGGCAAAGCTCCAGCTCCAAGTGATTGAAGTTGCTTCGTTTTCCAGGATCATGTCGGGGGTCGCGGTAAACGTCGCGAGCACCGGGGCGAGCGTTGCGGTGGGGTTGGGCGTGTGCTCTTTGGGAGTCGCCGCATCATCCCCGCAGGCCGCCTGGAACATGAGCGTAACTACCGAATAAATAATATGTTTCGCTGAGCTACTCATCATCGTCATCCTTGCTACGAGCTTAAGCAGACCATGCTGCTTGTACGCCAGAGTTTCCACTTCGTCACGGGTTGCTTAACATTTTGGCGGCAGCTCACAACGCTTACCGTAACCTGGTGGTTATCGAGGTGACGTCAGGCATCGGATCGACGAGGTGGAGATCTTGCCGCAGCGGGAGCGGTTGCGTGAACGATGGGAGGCTTTGCCCGACTGACTGCGGCAGGTGGACCACGAGTGCGTCCACCCTCGAACGGGCTACTGTGTTGCGAGCTACTCGATGGTGTAGGCGACGGTGCCGGTGCAGGCGGTGTTGGAGTAACAACCGGCCTTGATTGTGTAGGTGCCACCTTTGCCGGCAGGCACAGTGTAGCTCAGGTACGACAACGTGCCGACGCTATCGTCGTTGGAGCTGACCTCGGAGTTGCTGCTGTTCACCAAGCGCAAGAAGGTGTCGCCGGTACCAACCGAGCCAGTCACGGTGCAGGTGCCGAGCTTAATCGTCTGGCCAGCGGTAAGCGTGACCGCTTTATCGGTGGTGCCGGTCTTGGCGCTGTTGGTGTTGGATTCGCTGAAGGTGAACGAGCCACCCGTGCCGCCGGTGCTGCCGCCGCCCGTGCCCGCCGTGACCTTCCAAGCCACCGTCCCGGTGCAACTGGTGTTCTTGTAGCAACCCGCGCGCACTTCGACGGTGGCGGCCGCAGTGGCCACATACTTGATGTAAGAGCCGGTGCCGTTGCAGCTGTCGTCGTTGTTCGCAAGTTGCGTCGTGCCCTTGTACAGGCGCAGGTAGGTGTCAGCCGTGAAGGCCGCACCGGTCACGCCGCAGGTGCCGACTTCCAAGGTGTCCCCGGCCAAAAGCGTGATGCTCTTGTTACTGGTCGCGGTCTGAGCGCTGTTGGTGTTCGCAGCGGTGTACGCATAGCTCGTGGCCACCGGGTCGGTGGGGTCCGTAGGGTCCGTGGGATCAGTGGGATCCGTAGGATCGGTGGTACCGCACAGGCGCGTGCTGGTGGTGGCCGCACAAGTGGCGCTCACGGCATTGGCCACGTAGGTGATCTCTTCGCCCATACAACCCGTCTCTGCACAGACGTTCACGATGCTGCACGAGCCGCTCTGCACATAGTCGGTATCGCCGCGCACCAAGATGCCGGCCACGGTGTAACCATCAGTTTCGTAGACGCCCGAGCCCGAGTTGCCACCAAAGGTGTCGGTGGTGGCCGAGAAGTAGTCGAGGGTGCTGGCGCGCGCATCACGCACCTTGCCGCCGGCGTCAATTTTGAACGGGATGCCACTGCCGCAACCGATCACCGCGACACTCTGGCTCGCCGACATCGCGGTGTTGCCCGCGCGCACCGGGGCCGGGGTGAAACGCGGCGTGGCTGCACGATCCAGGCGCAGCACGGCAAAGTCGAGCTCGCGGCCGTTCACCGTGGCTTGCTGACGCGCCACGATGGTGCGGCAACTGAAGATGTCGGCGGTGGTGACGGTTTGCATCGCGGTGGCCGAGGTGCGGTAGTAGTTGAAGACGAAGCGGGTGCTAGAGCAGTCGGCAGCGTTGGTCACGCAGTGGCCAGCGGTGAGCACCAGGTCGTCGTCGATGAGCGTGCCTGAACAGAAGGCCGCGGTGGGATCATTCTGGAAACGCTGGGTCGAGCACAGATCGTAGGCGGTGCCCAACGTGTCGGCATTAAAAGTAACGTTCTGCGCGTCGCTGGTGTTGAGGGTGGAGGCTTCCATCAAAGCCACGGTGGCTTGCTCGGCGCGTGCGACCAACGAGGTATTTGTCGAGGCGTACACGTCTTGGCGGTTGTCGGTGCCGTAGACCACCTTCTCGGCGCTCTCACCCAGGGCATCGTTGCTGGTGGCAACCTCATCGACGCCGCAGGCGCTCAGGGCTAGGCCCACGACCAAGGTCAAGCTGCGCAGATGAAGGCTGTTCTGGGTGTGCATCATAGGTGACCTCACTTTTAGCTACGGACCACTACATTCGTATCCAAAAGACACCACAGACCTACGCCCTCCTACGTTTCTGGTCAACAAAAAAGATCAATAAAATCAGGTAGTTACATGTATTCCTGTGCCCCACAATGGAGGCCTAAGGGGGGGGATGTGGGTGCATGTTGCGCAAATGTTACTGGCGACAAAAATGAATGCGACGAAAATACTGCCAGTTAGCTGCGAATATGAAGCTGTGTTACGCGCCGTGGCCGAGTCTTAAAGTGAACAGTTGTTCAATTAAGACCGATCACGGCAAGGGCGGGGGAAACATTTTTTGCGGCGGGAGCTGATTTGCGCGCTAGGCGTTGCCGAAACTGATACCCAAGGATCGCGCGGTCTTCACCAAGTCGCCTGCGGGCGGCACGGTGCGCAGGTGACCGATGGCTTCGGGAATCGGCACATCCACGGTGTTGAAACCCTTCAAGGCCACCATGCGACCAAACTTGCCGTCGGCTATCAGCTGCACCGCACAGACGCCGAAGCGGGTACAGATCAAGCGGTCAAACGAAGTGGGCGCGCCGCCACGTTGCAAGTGGCCCAACACACAAACCCGTGTCTCTTTGCCGGTGCGCCGCTGAATCTCCTCGGCGACCACGGTGCCAATGCCGCCTAAGCGGGTTTCGCGATCGGCGGCACTCTTGCCCGTCGTGGTTTCGCCATGCCCTTCTTCGCGCGCCCCTTCTGCCACCACGACCAAAGTAAAGTGCTTGCCGATATGGCTGCGCTCCATGATCTTCTGACACACGACATCGTACGTAAACGGAATCTCCGGGATCAGCACCACGTCGCCGCCACCGGCAATTCCCGCACTGGTCGCGATCCAGCCAGCATGCCGCCCCATCAACTCCAGCACCATCACCCGCCGATGACTCTCGGCCGTGGTGCGCAAGCGATCCAGCGCATCGGTGGCCGCCGCCATCGCCGAGTCGAAACCGAACGTCAGGTCGGTAGCTTCCAGGTCGTTGTCGATGGTCTTGGGCACGCCCACGAGCGGGATACCATGATCAAACAGCTGCTGTGCGATGGTGAGCGAGCCATCGCCCCCCACCACCACCAACGCCTTGAGCCCCAAACGATGAAACGACTCGCGCGCCTCGTCGAGAATCGCCTTTGGAATGACGTTCACTTGCCCGTCGCCGGTTTTGGCCGCGAAGCGCCCCTGATTGGCGGTGCCCAGCACCGTGCCACCCACGAACAGCAACGCATCCATCTCATGGTAGTCCAGGTGCCGAAAGCGCGCCGGCTCAAGCAGGCCATCAAAGCCGCCCAAAATGCCAACGCACTCCCAGTCGCGCTGTGCCGCGGCCTTGACCACCGCGCGAATCACCGCGTTTAAACCAGGACAATCCCCACCGCCAGTAATGATCCCAATCCGTGAACTCATGGCCCCCACCCTTGGCAGTTTTTACCTACAGGTCAAGAGTGCTCATCATAGGCAATTGACGCCAGAGACCCAAACCGTTGTGGTACACAACCCCTTACCCACCCAACAGCGCCAAGTTTCTGGCCGCGTGTGCAACCCTGCGCGAGCCAAAAAACTGCCGCGCACGGCCGCGCGTGCCTCATGCCTGAGCAGACACCCGTTATCCCGAGCGTTTTGCGCTTGAATCGGCCAGCGCCACAAGCGCCTCACCGGTAACTCGAAACGTCGTCCAGTCGCTCATCGGTTGTGCGCCGAGCTTCTTGTAGAACTCTATCGCCGGCGCGTTCCAGTCGAGCACCGACCACTCAAAGCGGCCGCAGCCGCGCGCCACCGCCAAGCGCGCCAATTCCACAAGCAAACGTTTACCCACGCCTTGGTTGCGCCACTGTGGGAGCACAAACAAGTCCTCTAGGTAAACCCCGCGCTGCGCCAAAAACGTCGAGTAGTTGTGGAAAAACAACGCAAAACCCACGGGCGTTTTGGCCATTTCGGCGATGAGCACCTCGGCGCCGGGTTGCGGGCCAAACAGCGTCGCACGTAGCGAGCTCTCGGTGGCGGAGACTTGGTGCTCAAGTTTTTCATACACCGCCAGCGCCCGAATAAACGCCAGAATCTGCGGCACATCGGCCGCCGTAGCACTGCGAATCGTCACCTCAGCCATGCCTTCTAC
>JAKLEG010000233.1 GCA_022703175.1 Myxococcota bacterium
CCTGCCGGAATACTGTCCACCACGCGCACCCCCGTGGCCGCAAGCGACCCCTCGTTCACGACATCGATAACGTAATAGAGCCGTTGGCCCGGACCGGCGTTAGCCGGCATCACGGTTTTCTTGGTCTGGGTCCCGGCGAAGTTGGGGGTCAATGTGTCGATGGTCATGATGACCCAGCCAACCAAAAAGCTTTCACCATTCCCTTGGTTGTAGCTGCCATCCACCACGCCATCACCGCTGCCTAGCGTGACGGCGGCGCTATCATCCCCAGTACTCGTCAGTCCCGAGAGATAGTACGTGTCGATATCAATACTTACGTCGGTAGAAGAGTTGAACGCGTTCAATGCCGGGTTCGGGCCGTTGGATAGCCGCGCCATCGTCGCCGCGCTCTTGGATTGAAAGCCGATGAAATCCCAGCAATTGGGGCAACCCGTCAGGTCCTGCGGGGGCACGCCGAGTTGACGGTCCCCTTCCATGCCAAACACAGACAGCTTTCCAAGCGCGGGCGTACCCACACGAAAATCGGCCAGCGTAAACGTGTGTACTCCAGCCGCGGCCGTAGTTTCGTCCAGGCGCAAAAAGCCGTCGTACAACACCACGTCCCGCCGTACCCGTTCGGTGGCCGAGCGCCACACCAAAACCAAAGCCCAACCCGCGTACTTGGCTTGCGCGTTCACCCACTGGCCGTCATACGAGTCCAGGCGTCCCACGTCAGCGTTCACTCCGCCCACCGTGTAGATGCCGTTGGCGTTCCCGGGTCCCTGTGCGCGCACCAGCTCGGTGACATCACGGCGGCAGTAATAAAAACCGCCCAGCCCCGTCACGGTCACACAGCGCCCAAAACCGGAGAGATCGTCATCCGCCGATAACTCGTCGTAAAACGTACCGTCAGCAGTGGTAAAATCGACCTCTCGATCCGGCCCATCGGGCGCGCCACTCCGACTCGTGCGCGGTGTCGAACCACTCCAGAACAGGTAGGCTGCTACCACCTCGGCATCGTAGGGGAGCTCCGTAACCTCAGCTGTGGCGCCAGGCAGCATCACGCTGTTGATTTCGGCGTAGTTGGGGCCGGGCACCATCAGCGCCGCGCCCATCGCTGAATGTGAGCCAAACAGGCGCCAGCTCTGAACCTTGGCCGGCACGGTTCCTTCAACCTCGGCACGCGCCGCAGGCACAGCCACGCCACAGATCAACAGACCCGTCACGAGCGCGCGCAGCGTGCTGCCCCATCCCATCAGCGTGTCCATCCCCGCCGTCCGCCCACAGTGTGAGCGTCGGTCCAGTTCCTCAGAAGTTTAACGGGGTTATGCCGAGACGCGCAAAGAATTGGAGGGCGGCCAAGCGCCAGAAACGTGGCGGCGTCAACTAACGGTCGCGAATAAATATTTCGCCCGGTGACAGGCTCGAAATGACGCCGTTGGGATTCTCAAAACCTCCCGTCACCAGAATGTCGCCCCCTAAGAGCACCGTCGCCTCGGCCTGCGCGCGGGCCTTGGTCAGTGGGCCTGCGGTCAGCTCGAACCCGACGTCGCAAGAGTCCACGTCCCCCACGCGCAAGAGCTCCGCCGACCCCAAGGCCTCACCCTGGGCATTAAGACCGCCTAGAATCAACAGCGCCCCTGGCACAGGAGCTAAGGCGGCTACGCCCCGAGGATTGCGAAGTCGCAGCGTGCCACACACGGTGGTGCTGCTGCCCAAGGTTTGGGTGTTTAGCTTGATGAACTCGACGGCATCGCTCCCTTTGCCGTTCTCGGTGCTGGTGGCGGCCGCTTCGAAGCCCCCCAGCACTGCAACCGCATTGCGTCCCGGAATTAGCGCCGCTGACAGGTGGCTACGCGCTTTAGTCAGCGAGGGTCCTGCCGTAACCGAGCCGGCCCCACACCCGGCCACCGTAACAAATTGCACCGATGACAGCACTTGGCCCGTACCGCGGCCACCGATCAGGGCCACCTGCTGGCCACCCACCCGTACCGCAGCGTGGTAGGCGCGTAGCTGCGGCTCCAACGAAGGTCCTGCACAGAAGGTCTGGGTCGTCGGATCGAAGATTTCGGTGCTGGCCAACACGTTGCTGTCGCCAGTGCCACCCGCTAAGAGCACACGGCCATCAGCAAGCAACGTGGCCGTATGATGCGCACGCGACTGATCCATGCGCAACGGTCCACTGAAGGTATCGGTCGCGGGGTCGTATACAACCCCCACCCGCAGCGTCGTCACCGTGCCCTCGTTCAAAATTCCAAGGCCGCCAGCCAATAATACACGGCCATCCAACAGCACGGTCGCGGTGTGGTCCTTTCGCACCATGGCCATCGAAGGGCCGCGCACGAACAAACCAGTCTCAGGTTCATAAAACTCGGTGGTTTCCCAGAAAGTTTCCTTATCGGTCGCCACCGACGAGCCACCCGCCACCAACACCCGGCCATCCGGAAGTAAACTAGCACTATGACCACGGCGCTTGGCCCCTAACCCGGTACACACTGCGTTGCCATTGCTTGCAGCATCGGCATCGGTGGTGTTCATAAACCAGCCAACACGCCCGAGCACGACGTTCAGGTTGGTCACATCACCATCTCCGGCAGTCAGGTCGACCAGCCCCACCGTGGTTGCCGCCAACGTTTCCGCTGGGTCACCCGCAGCATTAGCAGCGCGCGCAGAGACGGATACCACCGCATCTGAAACGGGCGAGAGACCCTGTAGTTCACCCTGCCGGTCACCCTGGCTCCAAATCGTCCCCTCAGGTTCGGAGAGCTCCGGGGAACTTACCGACAGCTCCAAATGCTGAGCATTAACACCCTGACTGCCTAACACCACTTGGTTGCAGGGGTCGTTGATAATCAAGTTAAGCTGCAGGGTCTTGCTGCATCCCAAGCTCAGCGCAAGGCCCATCCACAAGACAATCTGCCGCATTATCATTACCACACCGCATACACCGTGACCGAATTCGGTTCACGGTTGTTCCACCAAACGTAGGTCCCGGTTGCCCCACCCGCCACAATGACGGCAGCCCCACCCACAGCGGCCCAAAACCACCATTCCTCATACCAAGGCGTGCTCCCCATCGACGCCTCGACTTCAAGGTTCGGCTCCGATAACGGCCCGAGCGACCCCGCTGGTGGTGCCGTCAGCGCCACCAGGGCTTGCGTATCAGGGGCCTGCGCCGCACCGACGGGCGCAACCGGTGCCGCCGTACCACCCTTCACCGGGACCAGCGCGGGTTGATCGTCGATCTCGATCCCCAAATCTCCGGCCACCACCGGACCGCGTCCAGCAGCGCCCCGACGCAACGGTTCACGCGCCGCCACCGGCTCCGTAGGTTTCACAACGGTAGGCGTCACGGGCGTGGGGGCAACTGGTGTAACCGTGACGGGAGGTTCGGCCCGGCGCGGCACGACTACCACCGGCGTGGTGCGCGTAACTGGCTCGGGCGTCGGTGTGGTGCGCGTGGCCGGCATCGTCGGGCTCACGGGCCCACGGCTGCCAATCGGTCGGCGTGAAGCGGCATCACCCTCATCCAAGCCACTCTCACCACTGCTTGCGTTAACCACCGGCTCGGCGGTTTGCGGCGACGCCACCGGTGCGCGCGTAACTGGCTGCACCGGTCCCCTGTCTGTGGCGGCCACCTTGAGCGAAGGCGACACAAAAGCGACGTGGGTCTCTTTGAGCGCGGTGGTTCGGCGTGCCGTGGCCATCGGACGGCCGGCGACAAACGCCAAAGTGTCATCGCCCAAAGCCGGATCAAACGCGTCGAGTTTTGTCACCACGTCACGGACCAGCGTATGTGCCTCAATCGAATCCGAGAGCAAGTCGAGATCCGGCGCCACCGCCTTGATGGCGACCCATTTACCGCTCTTCACGTTTCCGAGAAAGCTCGACAGCGTGTACATTCGATCGCCCATGCCCATCGCCATCACCAGAACCAAGTCAGCATTAGCGTTGCGGCCGGCCTGGCGCGCGGTCTTGCGCACTTCTTGGTCGAAACGGTTCGCAGCAATGGCATCGCCCATTGTCACGGCGGCGTCGGGCCCCCCTGCCCCCAAGTTGCCATGCACATCTACGATGTCGCCCTCACGGGCCTCCACTGCTTTCGACCAAACGTTTTCACCAAGCTTCAACACCAGGTGCTGCTCACCTGGAATCAGCTCGTCGACCACGAGTGGCGTCGTGCCCATCACACGCCCGTTCACAATCACTTCCGCTTTCGCGGGTGCGCTCGTTACACGTACGCCTGCGCGCGGCCGCGATAAAGCCCGGGCGCGCGCCTGATCAAACACCGAAATAAACACTGGCGGATATTGTCCCGGATCCAGCTCAAGGTCGGGACGCAAACGCGCAACCTCCGCCAAGACATCGGCGCCGGCTGATTGTTGACCCTTGCGAAAATACGCCACAGCCAACAGCACATAGGCATCGAGCAGCTTGTTATAGTCGTCGAGCAAGTCGAGGTTCTTGACTGTCCCCTCAATCCCCTTGCGCAACGCGCGAATCGCCTGCGGAAAGCGCAGTTTTTGCGCTTGTTGGGCGCCCTCTTTCAGTTGGCCGAGCGCCGCGCGATATTCCACATCGCTCTTCGCCGGCTTGCGGCCGGAGTCGGGTGCGGTCACGGCTGCCGCGGGCTCCTGGCCCTCGACGGTCTGAACCTTCTCGCCCTGTTGCTTGAACTCCTCCATAATGGCGCGCGTCATTTGCTGAGCAGGCTGTAACTCCACCTGCCCGGCGAGCGGCACCACGGGGAACACCACGACCTTTGGAGCGGCCAGAGCCACTTCGGCGGCCAACACGAACAGGCATGATCCAATCACGATTACCAACCGAGCCACGGCGATAGAACCCCCGCGGTTGAGGGTGACATCCAATCCACGAAATCGGCGCATTAGACTGCACGGGCCGCTTGCTGTCAAACTCCCACGTAAGGCAATTGGCCATCCTGTGGCCTGCGTAGTAACGTCGCGCGGATGACGCGGTCGCTGCCTATGCATGTCCTCGTAGTGCCAGTTGGAGCTCTGGTGCTGGCCCTTGGCGCCTGGAGCATCGACCTCGTCCTGCGCCAAAACCATCAACAGCAACTGGCTGCGGTGGTGCTAAAAACCCGCCAGCTCGACCGCACGCTGGGACGTCTGCGCGACCGTCACGAACGGACAGTGCGCCGCGCCCGCGAAGCATTGCTGGATGTTCCTACCAACCAAGTGGCGCTGTTAAGCTCGGCCGCCGATCACTACGTCCAAGAAATGGAGCGCACCGTCGCCGATCTCACCCATCAGCTTACGACTCCGCCCATCAACACCCAACCACGATTTGCCGCAGAGCTGACGCGGCTATCACGCCAGGTGGAGACCGTCTTTCAAACCGCACAAGACCTTGCGGGTGTCCTGGACGCGTTGCTCATGGCCATCGAAGAGGGTGACGTCGACGCCGCTCACACGGCCCAGCAAGATCTCGATCGCGTGGACCGAGCTGTCGTCACCGCCCTGAACACCGCGACTCGCATGCTGGCGATTTCGAGCGCCGCACATTTCGATTGGCTTACGCACAATGCCCCCGCACCGCCCGTCTGGTTCCCGCTCGTCGCAACCGGCGTCGTGCCGCTGGCGCTCTGGTTGAGTCTGCGGCCATTGCATCGTCTACGCCGCTTGGCCCAAGGCGAGCGCATCCACGCAGGCAGTCGCGAAGAACGTCAACTGGCCACCCGCTTCGACACCCTCACCTCGGAACGTGTTGCAGCTGAGGCCGGGCTCGGTGAGCGCACGCGGGAGCTAGAGCGCGCACAACAACAGGTCCGCCGGGCCGAGCAAGATCTGGCGTTGCTGCGCCTGTACAACGAAAACTTGGTCAACAACCTCCGCTCAGCGATTGTCGTCACCGACGCCGCTGGTGTGGTGACCAGCCTCAACCGAGCTGCAGATAAGCTTGCTGGCAGTGACGCGGTGTTGCTGGGTCAGCCGGTGACAGGTTGCGCGCTTGGGCAGGCGCTCACGTCACGGGGCTTGGATGTGGCCGCCGAGCTCGGTCGCGTGCTGGAAAACCGTGAAACGTTGCGCTTTGAGGCCTTGCCGGTGCCACAACCGGGAGGCGAACGCCTGGTGGATTTGGCCATCGTCCCCTACCTCGATGAAGTGGGCGCACCGCGCGGTTGGCTCTGGGTCGCCGATGACGTCACCGAGGCGCTGCGGGTCAAACGCCAGCTTCTGGCCACCGAGCGTTTGGCTGCGGTGGGCAATCTCTCGGCGCAAGTCGCTCACGAAATCCGCAACCCGCTATCAGCCATCGGCCTGAACGCTGAGTTGTTGGAAGACGAGTTCGCCGGCAGCCTTGAGGAGCCCAAACGCTCCGAGGCCGCGACCCTGCTGCGCGCCATCGCCAAAGAGATCGAACGCTTAACCGAAATCACCGAAAGCTACCTAAAGCTCGCGCGCCTCCCGCACCCAGAGCTCCGCCGCCTGGATGTGAACACCTTGGTGTCCGACCTCGTGGCGATGCTGGGTGAAGAATTGAAGGCCCATCAGGTTGAGTTGGTGTTGGAGCTTGCCACCCCGGCGCCGGTGGTTGTCAGTGACCCCGGCCAACTCCGCCAGGCGCTCTTGAACATCGTGCGCAACAGCCGTGAAGCGATGCCCGATGGCGGCACGCTCACCATCCGCACCCGCAGCACCCCAGACGGCTGCCATCTTTGGATCGCCGATACCGGGCCTGGCATCCCCCCTGCGATTCTTCCCCGCGTCTTCGAACCATTTTTCACCACCAAAAAGGAAGGCACCGGGCTGGGATTGTCGCTGGCCAAACAAATCCTCACCGAACATGGCGGCAAGTTGAACATCGCTAACCTTCCCCAAGGTGGTGCCCAAGCAACAGTCACTCTCCCGAGTGCCACGGGAGGGGGGGCCGAAACGTACCTGCATGGCGACGACGAGCTTCTCACAAGCTCCATCTAAAATTAAATTCTTGTTATATTTCAATAAAGTACAGGGTAAACACAGACGCAACGCAGAGCCTCACGAATTGCTCGCGGGGCGCATTCAGCGCTAGGCAACGCCCTTGCACTTCGCTATAAGCACCCTGGAACGAAGGTCCAAGCGGTGGTGTGATGATTGGTGTATCTGTCGCCGTGCCAACCGCCAGAGGCTGATCGTCACGCCACCGGTTGGGCTCTCGTTCCGTCCCTCCTCCGCTCGCGGCACAGCCCCTCAGTCATCAGGTAATTCTACAAGAAAATCGACAAGATAGGCCTCCCCTCAGAGCCCGCGTTGGGCACCAAAGGCAGGCTACGTAGACGGAATAGGAAAACCGTTGGGGTGAGCAGGGATGACTAGACGGCCGCCGCTTCGCGGCCACTGGGCAATTTGGCCGCACGACGGTCAGAACGCTCCTTCAACCACACGTAGAACGGCGTCGCGACAAAGATGGACGAGTAGGTGCCGGTGATCAAACCCACCAGCATCGCGATGGCAAAATCCTTAATAACTTCGCCACCAAAGAAGATCAACGCCAACAACGCCAGGATGGTGCTACCGCCCGTGAGGATGGTTCGGGAGAGCGTTTGGTTAATTGAGGCATTCACCAACGCGCGCGTCTCGCGGCCCCGTAGCTTCACCAGATTCTCGCGAATACGGTCGTACACAACAATCGTGTCGTTGATGGAGTAGCCGACCAAGGTCAACAGCACAGCCACGGCCGACAAGTCGAAGTACAGCTGCAAGATGCCGTACGCGCAGAACATCACAAGCACATCGTGAACCAACGACACCAATGCGCCCGGAGCGAAGAACAAGTCGAAACGCACCGCCACGTAAATGAGCATAAAGAACAGCGACGCGAGCACGGCCAAAAGGCCCTGGGTACGCAGCTGGGCACCGACTTGCGGACAAACGAACTCCACACGGCGGATGATCTTGGCCTCGCCCGGGATCTGCAAACCAGCTCGTAACGCCTGCTCGATCTTGTCGGCAAACGACACGGTGAGCACCGTGTACTCCGGTTGGTCCTCGCGCGGGCTGCGGGTCATCGACTTGACGCCAATCTTGTATTTGGCGAACACGCTACGTAGTTGCTCTTCGGTGACTGACTGCCCAAACTCTACCACCACGCGCTCGCCACTTTCAGCGATCGCCAGGTTTACGAGCTTATCGGCGCCGCCCGCCAATGCCTCCATTTCGCCGCGTAACTCCGCCTTTTGGGCGTCGGTCAACGAGCCATGTTCGCGGAACAGGATGAGATGCTCGTTGGCTTCGACGGGCCCATAGCGTTGCACGCGGGCATCGCCCAGCCCAAGCGGCTCGATCAACTCGCGGATGGTCGATTCGGGCACCGCTTTGTCGAACTTCGCTTGGATCTCATAGCCGCCCGCAAAATCAATGCCGTAGTTAAGGCCGCGGTACGCGGTGTAGGCCAGCCCTGAGGCGATAAGCACCGCAGAAGCGACCAAACAGGTGCCAAAACTGCCGCAGAAATCAATGTTGGTTTCGCGCTTGAAAAATTCCATGGCGATCCCCTACTAGATGCTCAGGCGGCGAATGGTACGGCCGCTCAAGATGAAGTCATAGACCAGACGAGTCACGGTGATCGCCGTGAACAACGAGGCCAAAATACCAATGATGAGCGTCACCGCGAAGCCGCGGATCGGACCCGAGCCGTATTGCAACAACACCACGCCCGCGATGAGCGTCGTGACGTTCGAGTCGATAATAGTGCTCCAGGCCTTATCGTAGCCAGCATCCACCGCCGACCGCACTGTTTT